>JABJDN010000198.1 GCA_018665385.1 Phycisphaerae bacterium
GGATAACAACTCGAATTGTTGCACTCTCGTTCCATTCTTCTGGAATATGAATCGCATGTAGAACATCGACAACAGAACGCTCGACGCCTGTGACTCCTAGAAAAGTTCCATTGCCATCTATAACAGGAGCAACCGATGCAATTACAATTCGATTAGTGCTGGCATCAACACTTGGCCTAGTGTGCATGACTCTGCCATCAGATTGTTGCGCTAAGGTAAACCATGCTCTTTCCGTAGCATTATACGTAGTCGGCATTCCACCATGGCCCGGATATATTCCGATGACGCCATCAGCACTTGCTGTAAAGAAATGCAATGCTGGTACACCCGGCGAGATAACAAGTGCCTGATATGTCTCGTTCAATTGCATGAGCTGTTTAGATTGTCGAATTGCAATTTCTTCGGGAAGTCCTCGTGGAACAGAAATAGCTTGTGTTTCGTAGGATACTGGTTTTTCTAGAACGCTTCCATCTTCAAGCACACTTGAAAACATTTCGAGTCGTTCCATTGATGGGAACAAATCGGGCTGGACATCAAAATCAGTTGATAAAACGATTTGAGTAGATTCAGGCGCTGAAGTTGTGAATGCATGCAACGCCGCTACTTGTTGCACTCGCACTGCCATCTCTAATTGGTCGGTTGCCATTCCAATAAACTGTCCGTTCTCGTACGCAATTTCTTCCATTCTTACTTCTGCATCAGCAAGGAGCGCTTGGCTTGTTTCAGAAGCCAACTGTTCACCTAAGTTTATGAGAGATAGGAAACCCA
Source organism: Phycisphaerae bacterium (assembly GCA_018665385.1). GTDB lineage: Bacteria > Planctomycetota > Phycisphaerae > Phycisphaerales > SM1A02. The sequence goes on from JABJDN010000198.1 coordinate 769, forward strand.
ATGCGCCTGTAATCAGTGTTGGGATTGCAGCCACACAAAATAGTAAAATGAGAATTTTGGAACGGAGTCGCACGAGGACAGTATCGCAGAAACTATAGTTCTGGCTGTAATAATTCGTCTACTTGGGAAAAATACCTGTCTGCTTCATCGAGAGACCTCGCTGGCACAAGTTGCGTTTCTGGCACATCAAATGTTACCGTAGGCGATTGCTCTGGCAAAAGTTTTATGACAAACAGCCAATCACGTGTATCTTTTTGCTCGTTTTGCCTTGGCAATTGCAATGATCTAGCGAGTTTGCGCCGAACAACTATTCTGCTAAGTGTGGCGTTTACATCAACATTATTCTCAACTACCACCCATCGTTTGCGTGGATCCGTTGCAGAATAATCGGGTGCCTTGGCAGCTGCAATCATTGCTGTCCAAACGTGTGCTTTCTGTTCGCCTGACCACTGTTTTGTAGGCAGACTACAACCTGTGAGTAGCGTACATACCAACATGCAAAACAAATACTCTCTCACTCTTCCATCGCCTCTTCAGGAATATTGGCATTAGTAAATACATTTTGCACATCATCGTGGTCTTCAAACCCTTCAATCATTCGGAGTATTTTGGCGCCAAGAGTTGCGTCGCAATCTACTTGGGTTGCCGGTACCATCGTGACTTCAGAAGAAACCATAGCAATTTCTGCGGTTTCAAATGCCTGACGGACACGTAAGTACTCTTGCGGTTCGCAAGTCACTTCCCATAAGCCCTCTGCAAGCACAAAGTCATTCGCGCCAGCTTCGAGTGCAACATCCATCAGTTGCTCTTCATTTGTATTGAGCTCTTCAATAAGGATAACCCCCGTACTTGAAAACCCAAAAGCAACTGAACCTGGCTTTGCGAGATTACCATTGCCCATTTCGAAGAGCTTCCTCATCTCAGGCGCAGTTCTATTTACATTATCGGTGAGCACATCAACGATTATAGCCACACCACCTGACCCGTAACCTTCGTAGCGAACCTCTTCATAGGTAACGCCTTCAGATCCTTCACCGCTTGCTTTTTTAATCGCTTTCTCGATAGTGTCTTTTGCCATATTAACAGCCTTCGCATCGACGATCGCATACCTAAGCGTTAAGTTTGTTTCAGGATCAGCGCCACCATTTTTGACAGCAACCATTATTGCTCGACTACATTTGGACCAAGCTTTACCTTTCACAGCATCTTGCCTTGCTTTCCGATGTTTAATGTTTGCCCATTTACTATGACCTGCCATTAATGTGCTCCATTCAGCCTTTTTGTATATTCAAAGTCGGGTTCATTACCTTGCGCTACAGCATTTAACTTATTGTGTAATCGGCATAGTACACCACTCATCTCAAAATCGTACATTGCTTCTGGCGTTCGCACCATAACTCCCCATACAGAGTGCGCCAGTGCTGCATAATCTTGCAGTGCAAACGTTTTAAAATCTTCTGTATTCAAGATAGCTGATGCCGTTTCCCACATCGCCAAGGCACGTTCCCTCTCTCCGGAGTTCCATAACGCATCGCCAAGATGCTCGTACATTTCGGGGCTAGGGTCATCTGACAATTCAA
>JABJDN010000129.1 GCA_018665385.1 Phycisphaerae bacterium
AACATGTAATAGACGCGAGCTACTTCTTGAGTTAACCGAGATGCAATACAAACGAAACGAAATAGAACTCCTAAGAGGTTCTTTTCGAGTTCGTGGTGATGTGTTGGAAATCTTTCCCGCCTATGAACAATTTGGAATTCGACTTGAATTTTTTGGCGACACAATTGAACGAATAGAACTCATTCATCCTGTTTCTGGCGAGACCCTTGCAAACGAAACAGATGTGTTCATCTTTCCAGCAGTGCATTATGTAATGCCGCAAGAAGGTTTAAAACGAGCAACTGGTGCAATTCGGGAAGAGTTGAAATCGCACGTAATCCGCCTTAAAAATGAAGGGAAAATTTTAGAGGCTCAACGGATCACAGCCAGAACGCAATACGACTTGGAAATGATTGAGGAAATCGGATACTGCAGTGGCATTGAAAACTACGCAAGGCATCTTGAAGGTCGACCCCAAGGCAGTCGCCCATCTTGCTTACTGGATTATTTCAGTCATATTCCAAACCGCGACCCAAAAGATTGGCTTCTGTTTATCGACGAATCGCATGTCACCCTACCTCAAGTTCGCGCCATGTATAACGGTGATCAAGCAAGGAAGAAAACGCTCGTTGAACATGGTTTTAGGTTGCCAAGCACACTTGATAATCGACCGTTGACGTTTGATGAGTTTGAAACACTCATTCCTCAAACGATCTATGTTTCCGCTACTCCTTCACCGTACGAACTGGAAAAATCAGAGGGCATTATCGCTCAGCAAATCATTCGCCCAACTGGTCTACTAGACCCTATTATCGAAGTGCGCCCTGCTTCAAACCAAGTACCTGATTTGATTGAGGAAGCAAAATTACGGGTAGAGAGTGGCGAACGGGTGCTTGTAACTGTGCTCACGAAACGAATGGCTGAAGATTTGTCTGAATATATATCTAAAACAAAACTTCGCAGTAAATATTTGCACAGCGACATCGATACGCTCGAGCGACTTGAAATCCTTCGAGAGTTACGTGAAGGAAATTTCGATGTTCTCATCGGGGTCAACTTGCTTCGAGAGGGATTAGATTTGCCTGAAGTCTCGCTAGTTTGCATATTAGATGCAGACAAAACAGGGTTCCTGCGGAGTGAAACAAGTCTCATTCAAACTATTGGTAGAGCAGCACGAAATGTGCATGCAAAGGTTATTTTGTACGGCGACACTGTAACAACACAAATGCAAAACGCTATAAATGAAACAAACCGGCGACGCACCCTGCAGGCTAAGTACAACGAAGAAAACAATATAACTCCAGAAACAATTCAAAAAGCGATTCGTCGAGGGATTGAGAATGAGTTATCAGCTAGAAAGATTGCAAGAGAAGCGTTCCACGCAGACGGCAGTGAATCGGAATTCGATATTGATGAACGAATCGAGGAACTTGAAAACAACATGTTAGAAGCTGCCGACAACCTTGATTTTGAACTTGCCGCAACACTTCGTGATGAGATTAGTGCCCTCCAAAATGGCGGGGCTCCGAAAAAATAAAAAACTAAGCGCCGGAAGCGGTAGTAGCAGAACTATCTGTTGTATTCGCTCTGCAACCAATATCACTTCGCCAGAACGCTCCATTGAACCGAATCTGTTCGCACGCAGCATTTGCTTTCACTCTGGCACTTTCTAACGAATTTGAAAGAGCGGTGACTCCCAACACCCTGCCGCCAGAAGTTGTCAATGTACCACCAGTGCAATGAGTTCCAGCTTGGAAGACGAGCAGGTCATCTGATTCGATTTTTTCTATTCCCGTAATCGTCTGCCCTTTTGAATAGTTTCCAGGGTACCCCTCGCTGCACATCACTACACAGCAAGCAATATCATCAGAAAAATCTATCTCAGCACCATCAAGGGTGCGAGTTGCAGTTCGCCAAAGAATATCTATTAAATCGCCCTGCAACCTAGCCATCAATGGCTGCGTTTCAGGGTCACCAAATCGACAATTAAATTCTAATACTTTTGGCCCCGCTGGAGTTAACATAATTCCTGCATACAAAACACCGCGGTATTCAATGCCGTCTCGTCGCATCGCATCCACAGCTGGTACAAGTATCTCGCGTTCAACATAATCCAACATTTCTTCGTCAAGAAGCGGGGCTGGACAAAATGCGCCCATGCCGCCAGTATTAGCTCCAACGTCACCCTCGCCAACTTGTTTGTGGTCTTGGCATAAATCTAATACCCAAATAGTCCCGCCATCTACAAGAGCAAGCACGCTCACTTCGCTACCTGACATCTTCTCTTCGATGATGATGGAATTCCCTGCGTCACCGAATATTTTTTCTTTCATTATCTGCGCAATTGCTTTCAGAGATTCGCCAACCGTATCGCAAAGAATTACTCCCTTGCCAGCTGCAAGACCGCAAGCTTTTACAACACATGGGTCTTCGCGTTTTTGAAGTAGTTCAAGTAACTCTTCTGAAAACGTAAAATCATCTGACCGTTCAAGTTCGGCAGACCATTCAAAATATGCTTCAATTTCTTTCGCTAGTGGTTGTTTAAATTCATTTTCTAAATCACGTTCGAGTCCGCGTAACAAGTAGTTTCGCGCAGAATCATGGTCTGAAAACGTTCTTGAATCGGCTGTTGGAATTGACGCTTGTCGCATTAACTCTTTTGCATACGACTTGTCGGCTTCAATTCGAGCAGCTTCTTTAGTAGGACCAAAAACAACTCGTGTTTCAGTTGCCAGTTCGTCAGTGATGCCTTCGGTCAATGGTACTTCTGGACCAACAACAATCAAATCAATGTCATGTTGGTCGCACCAACGAGTCATAAAGTAAATTCTACTTGTATCCCATTTTTCTGGGCAAGGAGTTGCAAGTTTAGCGATGCCACCATTGGCGCAGTCTGTTGCATACAATGTGCCTAACTTGGGCGATTGTGCAAGTTTCCAGGCTAATGCGTGCTCTCGCCCACCACCTCCTATGAGGAGTACGTTGCATGATTCTGGGCATGGATTTGGTGCTTGCATTCCTGGTATTGTAACCAAGCTTGTTATGTTTTATCCTCTAATGGAACAGTGATTTGGCAAACTAGTCCATCAACTTTGTACTCCAATGAAATGACACCATCCATTTCATGATCTACCAATCCCTCTAACAAAGACGTGCCTGTTCCCGGGGTGATAACAGAAGAAACTGCCGGCCCATCAAATTCTTGCCACGAAATCCTTAACGAATTTTTAGCGGTGTCGTGCGACATAGTAATTAGTACAGTTCCATTAGCATTAGAAAGCGAGCCGTACTTCACAGCGTTGGTTGCTAATTCGTGGATAATCATGCACATTGGGCGAGCGAGCATTCCTGGCAACTCAACATCTGGGCCTTCAAAACGCATTCTCTCAACCGTCCCAGACATGTAGGGTTGAAGTGTTAACTGAAGCACATCTCGCATCCAAGCTCCGCTCCAGTGTGACTTTGCTAACGTTGAATGCGCAACAGCGAGAGCATGAAGTCTGCCATCGAGGGTCTTTGCAAAATCGTCAATAGATCTCGCCCCTGGTTTAGATAGACCAACTAACGACATCACTGCAGCAATGTTATTTTTTACTCGATGGTCAAGCTCGCTCATCATAATTGACTGTTGCTGTTCAAGCTTACTACGACGTGTAATATCAATCGCGACGCCAGAAAGGCCTACCATGGCGCCGTCGTCATCGGAAACAGGTGTGAACCAAACTTCAAAGCACTTGTCGCCAATATGTGTTAACCCATGGCTTTGTTCACCTGACAACGCTGCATTTACCTGCTCTAAAACATCCGGATAATTTCTGTACACTTGGTAGACACTTTTTCCAACAACTTCGCCTGCGCCCGCGCCCATACTTTCAAGACCAAGACCCTCGCTTAAAGTGAACACGCCATCAGAGTCAATACCAAACAGAATCACTGGAGAATGTGCGGTAAGCATTCTGTATCGTTCTTCTGAACGGCGTAAATGAAACTCTTGTGCTATTTGCTCGCGGTCTTCAATTCGCCTTTCAACAGAACGAGAATACCCCTCTACTATATGTGTTGCTTCTTCAAGTTCAAGGGGGAGCCACATGCGCTCATTTTTTGTTTCGAAACAGATCAAACCTTCCATGACACCGTTAATGACTGCTGGAACAGCCATGATTG
>JABJDN010000192.1 GCA_018665385.1 Phycisphaerae bacterium
AGTACATCTCCTAAAAATCGTCGCATGGTTTCATCGCCAAACTGCCATGTACAGTTTCCGGGGTCAAAAAGTTCTACATTGTTAAGATAGATATGCGTACCCATACTCGATGTAGTGCTCACAATGTGGTACCACTGACCAACTTGCAGGTGGTCTGTAGTTGACCAACATAAAGGGATGGCTGTCGTCTCTTCTTGTGTTGAAATGTTGGTCCAGTACAACCTGCGCTGTGCACTGAAGTGACCAATTTCAAGCTCGTAACAATTTGCTGAAGTGCCGTAACTAGAAAAATCTTGCATTGCACCAAGGTAAAAGATGGTTTCAATATCCATAGATTCCGGGCTATGATCAAAGCGAAACCATGTAGAAATTGTTCCCTCGGCTAAAGAACCGATAGTTTTAGCTGCTAACCCCATAGACTCTATTGCAGCGTAATCATCTTCCCCATCAAAAAACAAGCCACCATGCAGTGCCCCTTGTTGCAATTCAGCGCCATGCACTTGTGCATCAAGTCCCATTATTGATTCTTCACTTACACCATTTTCAATCTCGTCAAATGACCAGTAAGATGTGGCAATATCGCCACGACCAACTAAGATTGAAAGTGCGATACACGTAAAAGTAAACATGCTTTACTCTCGGTTACTTACGACGACGCCTTGACGCTATTCCTGCTAATCCCAGAAGAGTTAGCACGCCTGGGGCTGGAACAGCTCCGATGTCTCCAATTACAAGGCCATCAAACGGGTTTCCGCCGACCAAGCCCGAATTGCCTGAAAAGTTATAGCCAAATGTAAGTGTTGTTGTTTCGAATGGGTTATCTGACGTGCTGTCAAATTCGGCAGGATCCCACTGGAATACTGTAGCGTCTGCATCGATTCCCCAATCAGTGAAGGGCGACCAATCTGTGCCTGCATCTGCTCCAAGCATTACATCTATATCTGTATCTGATGCTTCAATAATTGCTTCAAAATCTTCAAATTGAAAATCAGGATTTGTATAATCGATATCCATCACAACATAGAAACCGTCTGCTACACCCGCTGGGTCATAGGTAACATTAATTTCAATAAACGCCATGAGCGAACCACCAGTTGCAACAGCATCGCTTGTCCAACAACCATTGCACCACGCGGGTACAACCTCTAAGTTACCATCCTCAGTCAAATTATCAAAACCAGCACCCCAAAGCTCACTCGCTGGCGTACTTGTATAAATATAACCGGGCTCAGTTGGCCAAGTTCCGTACCAACTCGCAGAAACCGTAGTTGTGCAAATCAGCGTACCTGTAGCAATAATTAAAAAATTTGTTGGGCTCTTCATTCTTCTCTTCTCTCTTCCTTATTACGTTTCCTAACAACTGCTGCCTCTCTTATGAGCAACTGCTGCCTCTCTTCATTTTCAAATATAGCACATACATCTATTCAATAGAAACGAAATAATCGGTATAATTGGAAATTTATAACATAGAAGGTTACCGGACGTTAAATTGGGCAACATCAGTCTTTGCTGGTTTTATCAGCGATTTCTACAGTTGCTATTCGGAGGATGTCTGAAAACACCCCTGCTAACATCGCAAATAAACTAATTCCGCAAAACATGAGCAATACGGCCATGAAACGGCCACCCACAGTGACTGGATAGAAATCACCGTACCCCACTGTGGACATAGTCACGATAGACCACCAGAGTACGTCGGCAGCATTCGTTAAATTAGCACTTGGGTCATGTGATTCAAAGTGTAAAACGGCAAAGCACGAGCCAACGATAACTAACTCGCCTATGAGAATCCCAGCAATGACAATCGCAGATCTACGATTGCCTTGGTACGAATGAATAATCGCATGAAAAGATTTCAACGCACGAATAACGATAACGAGTCGAAAGAGACGCCCCCACCGAAGAACGTTCACCGCTGGAATTGACGCAGCGAGATCGATCGGCCCCCACGTAAGTAGATATTTTATTTTGCTTGGCGCAATAACAAAATTTCGGATGAAATCAATAAAAAAGATTCCGCAAATGCCTAGGTCAAACAAATCGATCAAATGCACTGTTTCACTGCTTGGTTCGAGAAACATTCTCCACGATAAAAGAGATAGCACAACGATTGCAGTCACTGCAATAAACAAATCAAATGGTTGGTTAGTATTGGCGGGAGATGAATCACCCGCAGGCGTTTGGCTCACGCGTTAAAGCTGCTGCCACAACCGCAGGTGTTTGTAGCATTTGGATTTTCAAAGACGAATCCTCGCCCCATCACTTCGTCTTTAAAATCTACGGTTGTCCCATTTAAGTACAAATAGCTTTTAGGGTCGCAAATGACAGAAACTTGCATATTGTTGCCTTCAACGTCAAATGAGTAATCCCATTGTTCATCTCCCTCTTTTTTAGTCTCAGTAAGATCGAGGATATAACTAAACCCCGAACAACCACCACCTTTTACGCCAACGCGTAAGTGTGTGGCCCCTGTATCAAGGTCTTGCTGGTTCATGATATTACTAATTTCGCGAGCTGCTAATTCTGTGACTATTACTGCCATGGGGGAATCTCCTTAAAAAAAGTTCCAACAAGACATTATAGCATTGATTGGGGCTTTGAACACCTACTGTTTCCCTCCTGTGCAGAAGCGGGCGTACCAGACCCTATACTACCTAGCATGCAAGTTATCACAGTTGCAAGCGAACTAGAACCGTTCTATGGTTGCGCATTTGTGCCAACCATGGGAGCGTTGCACGGCGGACATTTGTCACTTATTGCGGAAGCGAAAAAAACTGGATTGCCCGTTGTAGTTAGCATTTTTGTGAATCCTGAGCAATTCGCTCCGAATGAAGACCTTTCAAAATACCCAAGAGATCTCGCGCAAGATGTTGCATTTGCAGAAAGCAAAGGCGCGGATATTGTCTTCGCACCCTCGATTGAAACGATGTACCCGAATACGCCCGAGCGCATACAACTTCCAGCCGCAGCGACTGAGCCCCAACTTGAAGATGCATGCAGGCCGACACATTTCAATGGTGTATGCGTTGCTGTCGCCCGTTTGTTTGACCTTGTGCAACCAACTGTTACTGTGTTTGGCTTAAAAGATTACCAGCAATTTCTTGTTATTAAGCAACTCATCGAGCAAGAAGAATTACGCTGGAAAGATCTACACATTATTGGTGCAGATATTATTCGAGACAACGATGGGCTTGCTATGAGCAGTAGAAATATTTTTCTTTCAGAAGAAGAA
>JABJDN010000153.1 GCA_018665385.1 Phycisphaerae bacterium
CTCCTGCAAGGGCAGCGGAGCATCTTTCGGATACGAACACGTTGTGCTAATCAACACAAACTTCTTCAACCCATGTTGTCGCCCTTCTTCTAAAAGCATCAATCCCATCATGGCGTTTTCGTACAAAAATCGGGCAGGGTTTTCAACGTTAGCTCCAATGCCGCCGCAAGCAGCAGCAAGGTGCACCACGGTATCTGGAGTTTGTTCACTGTATAACCGAGCCACATCATCTTGCTGAATCAAGTTGTACTCTGCACTACCAATAGCAGTAACTGTGGCCCCGCGGCCTTCTAGTGCTCTGCAAACATAACCGCCAAGGAAGCCTCGTCCGCCAGTTACAACTACTTTTTTACCTTCTAATGACACTTACGTTTTGTCTTTTGCCGAATGGTACTCAACATACCATGTAACACATCGTTCAACGAGTTGCTCAAAGTTGTACTTTGGTTCAAATCCAAGTTTCTTCAACTTGCCGATTGCAGGGCAACGCCGCGGTGTACCGCCAGCTCGCAGTTCACCTGGCACTACATTTACTTTGACGCCACAGTACTTACCGATTGTCTCTACCAAATGCTTGATTGACACTTCTTCTTCAGTACCAACGTGATAAATGTTTCCATGTTCACCTAATTCGCCCGCCAGAAAACAACCGCGACCGCCATCTGTTACATCGCAGAAAGAACGTGTCTCAGAACCGTCGCCTTGAATTGGCAAATCGATTTCTTTCTTGCTCAAGCCGTCAGACATTTCAAAAATACGCCCAGTGATTTCTGGGATGACATGTTCAAAACCCATGTCTGGACCAATAAAGTTATGTGGGCGGAAAATAACTGTTTCTAATCCTCTGAATCCACCTACATGCAACGCAAGTAACTCGCATGCAATTTTACCGCCACCGTAACTGAACCTAGGGTTTGTTACATCTGGAATCATGAGTCGCTCTGACTCTGTGGTAGGAACGTGCGTGGGCTCGTTGTACGTTTCGCTTGTACTAGCCAACACATACCGACGAACGCCTGCATCGAGTGCCGCTTTAATCGTGTTTTGTGTGCCTTGTATACCAACTTCAAGTACTAAGTCGGGTTTTTCATAGAAGTACCGAGTACCGTTGATGTACGCCAAATGCCACACAACTTCGCAACCCTCCGTAGCAGAACGAACTGCATCGTAATCGCGAACATCACCGTCTACAAGTTGAACACGATCGCCGAATTTTTCTAGACGTGCAGGTTTACCGCGTGAATGATCATCTAGAACAACTACGTCATGATTCGCTTGCAACAATTCGTTACAAAGTTCGCAACCTAAGAATCCAGAACCGCCTGTGAGCAATACTTTCATTGAGAAACCTTTTCTTTGACCAGTTGGCCAGCTTGATAATAAATTTGATCTAACCCACCGACATTCCAAATGTCAGCAACCCATGCATCAGGATTAGTTTTACCGAGATCGCGGAGTACATCGCCGTACCCCGTGTGATTCGTAGCAACAAACACGCAATCAACTCCATCGAGTGCATCGCTGATTACCCAATTTTTAATTGGTTCAGAAGCACTTGGTTCTTGAATTGGATCTGACAAGTGATGGTCAGTTATGCGCATTTCCATTGGAAGTTGACGGTGAATGTAACGGCAAAGTTTTGGAGCGAGACTATCACGAATGTCATCCGTATCTTTTTTAAACGTAAATCCAAGAACCGCAACTTTTTGGTCATGGATTGCTGTACGTTGCATTAATTGCTCGACAAGCATCGCAGGAGTGAACTCGTTCATCTTCCATGCTGAAAGCAACATATCAGGGTATGGGCTCCATTCGTTAATCATGCCGAAGTCTTTTCGAAGACACGTGCCTGCTGTAAATCCTGGCATAGCCAGATTACAACGTGGGTAATTATGGTTTGCTAGATGACGTGTTTCGTAAATGTTTGCGCCAAAATTATCTGCGATAAGTGCAAATTGATTTGCGACTGCAAAGTTGATGTATCTTGAAATATTATTGAAGAGTTTTACTAACTCCGCAGTAATGAAATTCGTTCGCATGATTTCAGGAGCAAGTTTACCAAACAGTTCTGCAGCAGCTTCTCTGCTTTCGTCATCTTCAGCACCACAAATTTGTGGCAGTGAGCGTAATTCGTTATATGCAACACCCTCTGCGATTCGCTCAGGGCAGAAACACAACTTTATGTCCTCGCCTACGGTAAAGTCTGTATTGCGATTTAGCCATTTATTGACGTATGCTGTCGTTCCAGGCGCAACTGTACTCCTAAGGATAATCACTTGGCCTTCTCTGAAGTGCGGCTTGAGGCCTTCAAGTACTTTTTGAATCTGAGAAAGGTCTGTTTCAATATGGTTATGAAGCGGTGTGCCCACTGTAATAATGACCGCTGCGCTCTCTGAAACTATACCCTCTGCAGAGCCGTGAATTTGAAACTTTTGGCTCGCGACAAGCTCATCGTACCCCGGCTCATGGAATGGCATTTTGCCATTATTAACCGAATTACGAAGGTTTTCGTCAAGATCCACCCCCGTTATGTTCACGCCGACTTCCATCAGCGATAAACCCAAAGGCAATCCAACCCGGCCAGTGCCAACTATGCAAACGTCGTATTTAAACATGTGTATTTTCTTTAGTAATCTAAGGTCTCGTAAAAGTGAATGTGAATCATACCAATCGGCATATTTTCCGTGAACTTTGGCACTTGATTCTTTATTTTCTTTGCTTTTTATGACATTTTATAATTGCCTAAACAGCATGATATTCGAAAAAACCCTGCAATTTCCTGCACAATCACCTTGTTATAGGAACCTATTGGGGTTACATTTCGCATTGAACGTGTAATTTGGTTCGCCAGTGTTGGCGGGAGAGCGCGTGAATGAGACTGGACCTATGAAAGGATTCAAATTCCATGGCCAAAAAGAAAACAGCTAAGAAAACAGCAAAAAAGAAGGCTGCAACAACAGAATGCAAGCCACGTACAAAGACACAAATCATCGCAGGCATTGCTGATGACACTGGTCTATCACGCAAAGAAGTACTTTCAGTATTTGATTGCATGTCCGGCATGATCAAAAAAGACCTCGGCAGTCGAGGACCTGGTGTATTTACAGTACCAGGACTTATGAAGGTGAAAAAGAAAATCGTTCCAAAACGTCCAGCACGAAAGAACGTATTCCTTCCACTACTTGGCGAAACTCGCGACATCCCAGCGAAGCCAGCACGCAAAGCTGTCAAAGTTACACCTTTGAAAGCTTTGAAAGAAATGGTCTAATACGTTTCTACTTGTTTTTTAACAAATGCAACGCTCTGCAATTTTGCAGGGCGTTGTTTTTTTATACACTTTCCATATGTCGTTACCACCAGATAGAAGCCACATAGCAACTGAACAAATAAATGAACTCACTGTTGCACTCGACACACTCACTACAAAGGAGTGCGTTGCGTTGCTAGCAAAGGACCAAGAAATTGCAATCAAGGCTGTGCAACTTGCGCATAAATCTCTTTCTGATTTTATCGATGCCTTGATACCAAAAGTTCAAAGCGGAGGACGGCTTGTGTATATCGGCTGTGGCACTTCGGGTCGACTTGGTGTGTTAGATGCTTCAGAGTGTCCGCCGACGTTCCAATCAGCACCAGATATGATTATTGGCCTTATTGCTGGTGGCGATAGCGCCTTGCGAACATCTTCAGAAAAAAAAGAAGACAAGCCCGATGGAGTTGCACCTGAATTTGCTCGAATTACATTAACTTCGAAAGATACAGTGCTTGGGATCGCTGCTGGAGGAACAACGCCATGGGTCGTAGGCGGCCTTGCACTTGCGAAGAAATACGGCGCACTCACTGGTTTTTTAACATGCAGTCACGTGCCTACTTGCGCTGACCATATGCTTGTTCTTGAAACTGGCCCAGAAGCAGTTACTGGCTCCACCAGACTGAAAGCTGGAACAGCCACAAAAATTGCGCTTAATATCATTACTACTACGCTGTTTACACAATTGGGCAAGGTCTATGGAAATATGATGGTGGATGTAAAAGCAACGAATGATAAATTGCTTGACAGGGCTATTCGAATCGTCTCGTCTACCTGTTCCCTTGATCGCGCCGCTTCAGCAGCATTGTTAACTTCTTCAAACGGCTCTGCAAAAGTTGCCATAGTGATGCACAAATATGGCATCGAAGC
>JABJDN010000072.1 GCA_018665385.1 Phycisphaerae bacterium
AGTGGCAGTTGTATGATCAAAGGCAAGCGATGGAGAATCATTCGGGGCAGAGTGCTGATGCTGCTTGGCATCGCATCGCTCCTTATCGCCATGTTCAACCCACATCAAATCCCTACGGGCCTTGCTCCGATTGTTGTCGTGTTCGGGGTTGGGTTCATTGCGCTAGCCATCCCATTTCGGGTTTGGAAAAATATGCCTTCATGGTTTAACCGTGACGATACCTGGCTGTAACTAGCCACAAAAAACTTACTTACTTTTTGTTGTCTTTATCTTTGCCCCCGCCGAACAAATTGCCAACACCTCCAAGGATGCTATCAACACCCTTGCCTAATCCGTTTGTGACATCTTGAAGAGCTGTCCCAATACCAAGTTGTTTAAACACAGGCAATTTGTTAATTATCCCAGTCACCTTAGAAAAAGCAATCCTCGAAAATCCTTCTGCGGGATGTTGTTCTAAGTGTTGCAGTATTGCATGTGTTATTGCTGCTGTAATCGCTTCTGTTGCTACTTCTGCATCGCCATCCGTACCAACGTTTTTCAACACAATTTCGTCAATTTTTGCGGTTACAGGTTTCGTGTTTACAACCGTAAAATTACCACTGGCAATCACTGTTATGTCTTTTATGGTGAGCACTTCAATATTGAACGGTGGGTCTGGATGCGATGCCTCTGGGGTTTTGTCCGCGGATACCTGATCAATCAAGGTTTCAATGTTTGATTTTCCGCCATCTTGTTGCAGCACGAGCACTACACCCTCGCACATAGCTGTTGGAATAACTACCTCTTCACTAAACATTTGAAAAAGATTAAATTCCACTTCTACTTTTTTTATCGTAAGTAAGTCCGGAGTTAACTCAGAAGCAAACGTTGTGGGATTTGCAATCGTAATAGACGAAGCAGTTGTATCTGAACCGAAGAAACCAACGTGTACATTTGCCATTTTGACTTCTACGCCAAGACCCTCGCTCCCTTTGGATTGAATAATGGATTGCGCCACACCATCAAGGACAAAAATGCCAACAACACAGGCTCCAAGAAGCAAAATGAAGAGCACAAGCAACAGGTGTATTATTTTTTGTTTCATAGGTGGCATGGTAAAACATATCCCCTTTGTCTGTCGCAAGTTGTGCCTAAATAACTTAGATTCGGACGTTATTTACCAAAACTGAATCCTGTGTAGTACATACTGCTAGCCGGTCACTCTTCCAAGATGTTTTGGTGCGCGCAATGCTGCGCTAAGTCAAGTGCATGTGTTATCTGGATTATTGAGTACACTTCTAGCATGATTAGACCGTATGAAAGAAAAGATAAAACGGACTGCCTTCGCATTCTCAAAGAAGTGGGATGGCTAGAAGGCAAGGATAGCGACAGTTCTCTTTTTGATGCCTATGTCAGCAACTCCACCGCATTCGTAGCAGAACTTGAAGGCGTTGCCGAAGTCTTCGCCGTTACTCGAGGTGGCGATTGTAAATACCAAGAACAAGATTTGCCTTTTTCCGCTGTGACTGGAGTTATTACAAGCAGAGTGGCAAGGCAACAGGGCCTTGCAGCAAAAGTTACCGCACGAGCAATTGCTGAAAGCGCAAATAGCGGTGCGGCCATGTCCTTGTTGGGAATGTTTGATCAGGGATACTACGAAAAGTTTGGGTATGGCTCAACGGTCTACACAAGGCATTCGACCATTGACCCTGCCTCGCTCAACGTACCCCGATTAACCAGAGCGCCCAAAAGACTTTGCGTTAGTGATGCAGAAGCGATTCACAATTGCCGAAACAGAAGACGCAGATACCACGGTGGTTGTACTTTGCACGGTGCTGGCGAAACGAGTGCCACATTGCTGTGGTCCGAGGGTGGATTCGGACTTGGGTTTGAGAATGAGAAGGATGAACTAACGCACTGCATGTGGATCGAAGCAAAGGGCGAGCACGGCCCGTACAGCGTTCTCTTTTCTGCGTGGGAAACACACACACAATTTATTGAACTACTGAGCGTTTTAAAATCATTATCTGATCAAGTGTATGGCGTACGAATGGCAGATCCACCGCACATGCAATTGCAAGATTTCCTTACGCGCCCTATTGCTACTTCGCGTATTCGAAAAGGTGGAGACTTCGACAACAGGGTTATAAGTCAAGTATGGATGCAAGGTCGAATACTCGATGTGCCACGATGTATTGGTAGTATGAAATGCTGCGGCGAGCCTGTTTCGTTTACCCTTTCCCTCACCGATCC
>JABJDN010000107.1 GCA_018665385.1 Phycisphaerae bacterium
AACAAAGCCGATGGTATTCGAGCAGCATTGGTGCACGAGTCTGTTGCGGCAGAGATGAGTCGCAGGCACAATAACGCGAACGTACTGTGCCTTGCAGCAAACGGGCCGATGGACAGTGACTACCGAGCAATCATTGATACGTGGCTTGCTACTGATTTTGAGGGTGGTCGCCACGAACGCCGCGTTGCGATGATGCGGTAATTTTCGGGTTGTGTTTTCCGTGGTACCGGTAGAACCTAAAAATTCACAGCGAGTTCAGTAAGCAACCGAACCCCCCAGCCAGTTGGACCAGTGCAATAGAGACCGCGGTCTCTTTCAACACTGCTGACACCAGCGATGTCGATATGCGCCCACGGAATTTCCTTATCAACAAAGAAACTTAAAAATGCAGCACCCTGAATCGGATGCGCACCGCGAGCAGGCGCAGAGTTGTGTAAATCTGCATGTTTCGCACGCATGTAATCCCGGTGATCTTCCCAAAGAGGAAGTTCCCAAACACGCTCACCTGTTTCCTTTGCCGCTTTTTCAATTTGCTTTTTTAGTTTGGCGTCGTTGCACCACAATCCCGCGCAGAACGAACCAAGCGCAACCACTACCCCGCCTGTAAGCGTTGCCATATCAACAATTGCGGTTGGCTTAATATTTTTACAAGCCCACGCAAGACCATCAGCAAGAACAAGCCTACCTTCTGCATCGGTGTTTGTAACCTCCACAGTTACCCCGTTGTACATTTCTATAATGTCGTCAGGCCTGTATGCGTTGCTACTCACCATGTTTTCAGCACACGGCAAAATAGCAGTAACCCGAGTGGGAACCTGTAAATTTGCAATTGCTTCCATTGCACCGAGAACACCCATTCCACCGTTTTTATCGTATTTCATTCCCTTCATACCATTGCTGATTTTCAGAGAGTAACCACCAGTGTCGTACGTTATGGTTTTCCCAACAAAACATAAATGCTTGCTAGATTTTTTAGTAGATTTTTTAGGAATGTGTTCGAGAATAATCATGCATGGCTTTTCGTCTGAACCTTTGCCAACATTTACGATGCCTTGTAAACCCAGCTCTATTGCTTTTGCATATGTAATGATTTTGCATTTGAGACCTGTCTTCTTAGCAATTTTTTTTGCTTCTTTTGCCATCCATGGAGGATTACAAATATTCGGAGGAGTTGCAGCAACCCTGCGAGCGTCGTTGACTGCGTTGCCAAGAATAACACCACGCGAGAGCCCAGCAATACTCTGTTTTGATTCACTCGTAATTGCAAGCGAGCCAAGATTGTTTGGTCGCTTAGATGCGCTTCCATCAAAATGGTCAACACGCCACGTTGCAATGGTCATACCCTCGCCAATAAGTTGCCCTATATCATTCTCACTTGCGACACCATTTGGTATAGAAAGGTGTACATCTAGGCAAGCCGACGAGAGTTCTCCCTTTGCAAGCGCACGAACTATCGAGCCCCCCAAACCCCGAAGGTCATCCCGTTCCAGCGTTCCCTTTTTTCCTAATCCCACAAACAATACAGAACCGACCCTAGTCGTCTCTCCGCGTTTTCCAGAGAAATTGTGGCTAGAAATAGCTTCTGCACACTCTGCGTTCCAAGAAGAAAGGGCCGCCGGAACCCGTTTCGTTTCCTGCCAAATGCCAAGAATCCGAGTCTTTGAACGTGCACTACGAATTTGTATCTGCGTAAACATGTGTTACACCCTACCATGAACACATGACCGCTGTTCATAGAGTATTAGACGCCAATTTAAACCGAGCCGCCGAGGGCATGCGTGTTCTTGAAGACATTGCTAGGTTCGTGTTAGAGAACCAAGATTTGTGTTCATCCATAAAAAAATGCCGGCATGAACTTCGTTCGTGTACAACAAAAATTACTTCAAGGGATACAAGCGGCGACGTCGGTACCTCTGTCACGGCCCCGTTAGAAGAAAGTAGAAATACGCTTCACGATGTTGCGGCCGCTTCAGCCAACAGATGCTCAGAGGCGCTACGTGTTGTTGAAGAGTTTTTAAAATTAGCTAAGGAAACAAACACCGTAGAAGGCATTCGCTACACGATGTACGACCTTTCAGCGGAAGTGCTGCGTGGCTTGGGCGCAAAAGCAAAAAAACAATGGAGCCTGTGCTTTGTTATGACAGTAGACGACTGTGTGTTGCCATGGCAGGACACGCTCAAACAATCACTCGTCGCGGGGTGCGATTGCGTACAGATTCGCGAAAAAGTAATCAATACGCATGATTGTATTTCTCACACTCGCGAGGTTTTAACCATCGCAAAAACATTCGGTGCGCAAGTTATAGTGAACGATCGAGTAGATGTCATGCTAGCGACAGACGCTGATGGGGTACACCTTGGAGAGGGCGACATGTCTATTCGAGATGCACGGAAACTGTGCGGAACTGATTTTATAGTGGGCGCAACAGTGCATAACGCAACAGTGGTTCCAACCGCAATTGCTTTTGGTGCAGACTACATCGGTGTTGGAGCCATGTTTGCTTCGTCCACAAAACCCGAAGTGCCGGTTGCGCCACTTGGGTTGTTAAAAAACGCACTAGCGTATAACCACCTTGCA
>JABJDN010000113.1 GCA_018665385.1 Phycisphaerae bacterium
ATGCCCACTATATTTTTTGTGCAATGTGGAGGCAAATCTTGCCCCGTGCCGTGGATTATGTTTGAAGACGATACGCCTATAGCAATGGTGTTTACTGATTATGATCAAGCAATAAAAACTGCGCAAGCATTCGTAGGGGATGGTGATCAAATGCGTGTAGTAGGTTTGCCTACAAATGCTGCATCGATGTATGTCACAGCGCTCGCCGGGCAAGGTGTAGAAAACGTTTGTTTTAATCATGGACCGAATAGATTCGATGCTCCGATGCACGAAGTGCTTCTCGCATTGAATGCAATGACAAGGTGATTACGGTTGTAATTCTCTTCCAGAATCAATATCCATAACAGACCAATCAAAATGCTTTGCTAGTCGAACTATTGGCAACCAAGCAATTTCTTCTTCAACAATTTGCAGCAACATTTGTTGTACATCTTCTTCAGGTGGCAATTCTATTTTGATGCCAGGCCCGTACAAGATGTCGCCGCCATCAATTTCCGGCATAGTGTTGAATTTAGAAAGCGCACGCACAATTTCAGTTCGCGTGCCTAGGGCAAGACGTTGACCATCATCACCTGCTGTTCTTGATTGAATGACAAATTGTTTACTCATAGTGTTCTGATTCTTGAAGTAGGGAGGATACCGTATTGATCAGTCGGTCGAGCCCAACTGGCTTCATCAAATATGCACCAACCCCAAGTGACTTAGCGTATGCCATATGGCGCTTGCCTTCGTTCGCTGTAACCATAATCACCAGTGGTGGGTGTTCTAAGTTCTGCAATTCTTCTAGAACAAGGAAGCCCGAGCGTTTTGGCAACATCATGTCCAAAATCATAGCATCGGGCGAGTGGGCCATACACGCAGCAATGGCAGCAGTGCCATCTGTTGCTTCGAGCGTTGCAGCACCTTCAGCCTTCATTGCGATCGTAAAGGACGCCAGAATATCTGGATCATCATCAACTATAAGTACAGAGTAGCCTTCTAGGCGATTCTTCATACCCCTAATGGTAACAGTCTATGAGCTTCGCAAGCTCTCCATCTGTCATCCATGGTAAAGATTCAAGCTGTCGCACAAGTTTTTTTGGCATTGGCTCATTGCGTAATTCGAATTTAGGGCGAGATTTCCACCTTCTATGCAACCACAAGTATTGTTCAGGCGCGCTTTTAATCATTGATTCCATAGCCCTGTTGTATCGAGCAGTAATGTAATAGAGCGGGTCCGGTTGGTCAGCCCAATCACTTGGCTCAATGAAATCATGCATCGATATCTCGTACGAAAAACGACCATCAATTCGTTTTGCATGGACAGCAGCGATTGGAACGTTGTACCGCATCGCAAGTAATCCGATTGATTTGTATGTAGAAGCGAGTCTTCCGAAAAACGGGACGAACATGCCTCTGTCTCCGGCATTTTGATCAGCGATAAATCCAACACTGGTATTAGCTTGGATTAGGTCTTCCAGAATAGGAACTCCGCCCCATTTTGTAACAACTTGCAATCCATATCGTTCACGAATATTGAGAACCCAATCATTAATTAGAGGGTTATCAAGCGGCCTAGCTACAGCAGCGATTGGATAGCCTAATACTGAGAGCGCATAACCCAGTAGTTCCCAGTTACCGCTGTGCCCAGTAATAAAAATTACCGGTTCGCTTTTTGCTAATCGTTCTGTGACTTGGGTGATGTCCTTGAAAGCTACATATTTTTGCCAAGTTGAAGGTGTAATAAGTGCGGGCATTTGCACACCTTCTGCAACAAACAACTGAAACATATGTTCCATAGATCGTTTTGCTAAATCTGCAGCATCGTTTGAAGATAATTCTGGGAAGCTTGCCTGAATGTTGTTGATGGCTCGCTGTCTTCGTTTCGAATTGAATTTGTAATAAAGATCACCAATCAATTTACATGATTGCATGTTTAAATCTACAGGACAACACCCGATGAGCGCAGCAGCTATTCGCAGAGGAATGTACTGAGACAGGGAAGTAAGAGTGGATTGATTGCGAGCCATTACCTAAAGGCAACAAAAGTCGGCTAGTAGTTTAGCGACTATGCCGTCCTGTAAGCACATGCAATCTGTTCGTAGTAAGAATAGGTACTTGAGCAGCTTTTGCTTGTTTGCGTAGTGACTCATAATCTTCGTATGCACGTTGCTGATTGGCGTAGGCATCGAACATTGCGTTGGAAGCACCACGACTTGGTTTGTGCGTAGGTTTACGAGGAGTAACACCGAGGACGAGGAAATCTAAATCGCCTGGAACTACACCATCGTCTTCAATCACAACCCCACCCCATCTTGCGATTTGATCTTTGATGAATGCGTTATTCGATTCAACGCTTCCATCTCCATTAGCATCAAAACTGCCATGTACTAAGAATGTGAACTTGTAATTTGGATCGTACACTGGATTCACAATAATATTATCACGAACAATTGGCTGACTTGAAGTCGAACGAGTAATCTTAGCTGTAGATGTTGTTGAGCCAACTTTTACTACTTCGATAGTGGCTTTGCCCCTAGGAAGTTCACCTTCTGCGCTTGGTCTAATCTGCGAAGCCGATTCGTATATATCAAATGTCATACCGAGAACTATGTGGTCATTTTTGCCACGATCGATGAAAACCTCGTTGCCTGAACCAACTTCTAGCACTGTGCCGTCCACAAGGAATGATGGGTCAACAGAACTGATTCGGTTTGCGTTGATTTTCTTACGTAGCTCGTCGATTGTACTTTGAAGACGCGACTTCTCATCTGTAAGGGTCTGGACATCGTCTTCAAGTAATTCAATTCGACCGATGTTGCGATCTTCCACTTCTTGTAATTTATCATGGCGAATAATGAAGTAATCATCAACACGTGTGTTTAGGTCAGCAGATTCAGTTTGCACATCTTTCCACTCTTCTTTTACCTGTTCAACTTCGAGTTTGTTTGAATCATCTTGCTCTGCAAGTTGATCGTTAAGCGATTTAATAGTGCCGTCTTTGCTTCCGATTTCTAAAATGCGAGAATCTAGTTCTGCTTTTTGTGATTTCAAACGGTTGTTCAAATCTTTGATGTCCATCGCAAGTGGCTTGCTTCCGGATGTATTGCTTTCAAATTGCGTAGTCAGTTGTCCTATGGATTCAGAAGGATTTCCCGTAAGCATGACATTACGTTGTCGCAGTTGGTCATTCAAGTACCCAACAACACTCTGGCCAGAACTTGATGCAAGCGATGAAATTTTTTGAACGGAATCGTCGCTGCGTTCACGCGCGCTGGCGTACGCATCGAGTGAAACATTTGCTTTTGTAACAAGTTCACGTTGCTCCCGATCGCTTGTGTACAAGACGATACTAAGAACAAGTAGAAATACAGTTGCTAAAACAAAGACAACTAAAGAAACGATGACGCCGGTTCCAGCGCCGCTACGAATAGCCATAATAAACTCTCCAAAAGTCACACCTTGCAGAATGGCGAGGGGCGGAACAGACAAGTGGGCGACAATTGCCCATGTAATGATTGGACAGTTTCATAGGTTTAGGCACTTTCGTCAAGTTCAAACCGGCATCTGATTACAATTCTCTGTTTAAAAGTACGTTTTTAGCCTTTAAAGTGAGGGCAACCTATGGAAGATTGTGCCTCGCTTTAAGGTCAATGGAGAGGGTTATCAAAAAACGGAACTCTTGGTATCATGGCGCATTCCAGCGAACTAATGGTAGATTCGCTTATTTTGCACAAAGGCCACCTTATGAACGTATCACCCCAAAATGTTCACTCCGTACTAAGTAAATTTCAACTTGTTGATGGCTACAACCTTGTAGTCGATTTAGACAAATCACACGGTGTATGGATTCACGATTCTGCGAGTGGCAAGGACTATTTAGATGCGTTTACTTGCTTCGCATCATGGCCTTTGGGATTTAACCATCCTGATCTAATGGGAGATGCATTTAATGACGCAATCTTAAAAGTTTCGCGAAACAAAATAGCAAACTCAGATTTGTATACAACTGAATTAGCAGAGTTCGTTGATTCGTTCGGCACAAAAGTTACTCCTGAAGAATACCCGCATCACTTTTGGGTCTCAGGTGGTTCTTTAGCAGTCGAAAATGCATTGAAAACGGCATTTGATTGGAAGGCTAGAAAACTCGGACGAACAGATTTTTTAGACGATGTAAATGATCTTGTCGTATTGCACTTTGAACAAGCATTCCACGGTCGTAGCGGATACACAATGAGCTTGACGAATACCATTCCTGACAAGGTCGGCTTGTTCCCTAAGTTTGACTGGCCTCGAGTATCTTCACCGTATTGCGTCTTTGATAATGATGGAAATATCGTGAACGATATAGAGGCAGCCGAAGCCCAGACATGTGCAGAAATTGAAAAAGCATTTGAGTTACATGGCAATAAAATTGCAGCAATCATCATTGAGCCAATGCAAGGCGAAGGTGGAGATAATCACTTCAGAAACGAATTCCTTGAAAAACTTCGTGCATATGCTGATGAACGTGAAGCGCTACTGGTTTTCGATGAAGTGCAGACGGGGTTCTACGGCTCTGGTAAAGCATGGTTTTGGCAACACACCACTGTGAAGCCAGATATTGTAAGTTTTGGTAAAAAGACGCAAGTGTGCGGTATTTACGCGAATCGTCGAATTGATGAAGTTGCGGATAATGTGTTTGCAAAATCGAGCCGCATTAATTCTACGTGGGGCGGAAACTTGGTAGATATGGTTCGTTGCACACAATTTATTAATATTATTGAGCGTGACAACATTACAGACTTAGTAAACAAAGTAAGCGACCAAGTGATTACCGGATTGCGCCAGATATCGCAGAGCACCGGCTTGATTTCAAGCGTTCGTGGTAAGGGTTCGCTCATAGCATTTACGTTGCCATCACCCGAACACAGAGCAGCAATGCTCGGTGCATTTATGGATGCTGGTGTCATTGCCTTGCCTTGCGGTAAGCGATCAGTCAGATTCCGTTTACCATTGGTGATGACAGTTGAAGATGCAGATTCCTTATTGAACAGAACTAACGACGCTGTGCAAGCGTTAGCAACGGCTGTGTAAACTTGCGTAGCGCAGCTGCTATTAGTGAACACCTTGATACTCGCACTGCGGCAATCGAAGTGGCTGCTTTGCTTGAGAAAGCAATGGATGGCCCTACAGACTTGGTTCTAGTGTTTGCAAGTTTCCATCACCGGGAATCTTTCGAAGATGCCATTGCAGATATACAAACAACGCTTGCTCCCAAAACAATAGTCGGGGTAACCGCGGAATCTGTCGTTGGGTGCGACTTAGAGCTAGAGGGTGTTGCGGGGCTATCGGCAATTGCAATGCATTTGCCTGGTGTTACCGTTACGCCTTGGACCACAACACCGAAGAAACCGTTGCCAATTTCCAGACCAGAAGAAATTCCTGCTTGGATAGGTTTGCAAGATGATACAAAAGCAGTGTTGTTTTTTGCAGATCCTTTTTCAACTCCTATCACTCGACTGCTACCTGCACTAACATCCTGCCGAGGAGAGGGGAATCCATTACCCATTATTGGAGGGATGGCATCAGGTGCTTCGCAGGCTACATTTAACAGGCTCATTATTGGGGGAGAAGGCCAACGCAGTGGAGGCATTGGCTTGACTCTGTCTGGCCCACTGCAGGTGGATTGCATTGCAAGCCAGGGTTGCAGACCTGTGGGTTCGCACTACAGGGTGACAAAAGTTGATCGAAACGTCATACTTGAATTAGGCGGGAAACCTGCTCTTGAGGTTCTTCAGCAATTAGCAAAAGAGGCATCGCCTCAAGACCGAAAGTTGATTGAAGGGGGTCTTCTGCTTGGTAGCGTTATAGACGAGCACAAAAGCCATTTTGGTCGAGGCGATTTTTTAATCCGCTCTATATTAGGACTCGATCGAAAACGAAATGGAATTGCTGCTGGAGAATTTTATCGATTGGGTAAAACAGTGCAATTTCATGTACGCGACGCGCAAACTGCCGTAGAAGATTTGCAACTATTGCTTGATGCACAACAATTAAGTGAGATACCCTTTGGCGGACTATTGGTTACATGCAACGGCAGGGGTAGGAGTTTGTTCCAAGAAGAGGATCATGACCTTACTATTATTCGCGAGCGTATGGGCGAAGTACCGATTGCAGGTTTTTTTGCAGCAGGCGAAATTGGACCAATTGGCAATACATCATTTTTGCATGGTCATACTGCTTGTCTTACGTTGTTTAGACGGGAAAAATTACCGCACGGAATGTAATTTCAAGTAATCATTTTCTCTCAGGAATGACGCAGTTTTAAACGTATAGTTGCGTGCGATTCTTGGGATAAATGTATACGTGATAATTCCATTGTTTTCTGTAGTTGTCACTTCCCCAAACCCTTTTCCCCCGTGCATTCTCTGCAACGTCATTGCAAGTTCACGCCTGTTGTCTGCGAAAAAAGCTACAAATTCCTTTTCAGAGTGCCCTTCGCTTCTGTAATACTGCTTCATAGGGGTGCTGATGATTTGTTCAAAGAGCAGTTCCCAGTTACAGTCGCGTAGGCAGGTAAGCGTATGCGTTAACACATGTTCAGGAAGGATTGAGCGGAGGGTAGTCTCGCCGGTAAGTTCATCTATTTCTTCAAGGACAATTGTGTCAAGGTATTCTTGCAACAACACACTGTTGGCTCCAGTTGTAGAGTTGTATATCACAATCGTGCCATCGGCACGTGTTTCTTCTTGGGGTAAACCCGCTGTACCCGAAAGGACTGTGTGCCATGTTGGTCTGTGCCGATACTCAACTTTTTGTGTTTCGCATCCCAAAAGAGTGGCGAACAAAATGCAAATAGGTACGAGGGTATGCATTAATGGCTTTCTGTGTTAGGTCCAGCATCAAGGTCGAATAAAAAAGGAGCAACCCAGAGTTGGCTCGTATTCGTTTCGCGTTTGCTTGTCCACATCAGCCACATACCAGTTTCATCAAACACTGGCAGCCCATCAAAACCATTGGCATGGGTGATTCTTCGTTTTCGAGTTCCGTACCGTGTTGTGCCGTTTTCTACACCGCTATCTGCATCGCAAACGAACAGTTCATAATTGCGGTGGCTAATTTCACTTGTTGCATAAATGAGAAATCTATTGTTCGGATGCCAAAATGGTCCCCAGTTGACATGCTCATTATCTGTCAGTTGGTACTCGCGTTCAATTCCAACTATGGAGCCTGTTTCATCAAACTGTAGTTCAGCAATGTACAGTTGTAGTAAATCATTGCCACGTCTATCTGAACGATACACAATCCGCTTTCCGTCGGGTGAAAAGAATGGGCCACCATCGTATCCATCATCGCCTACAATTTTTCTTGATTCTCCAGATTGCAAATCGGTGATATATATATCTCCTGAACCAGTTGCCAGTGAGCAGTACAACAAATGGCGACCATCTGGGCTCCATGAACCTTCCGCTAGATAGTGTTCGTTGTCTGTGACCAGCGGAGCAAACGTATTTGTCACTAAGTCAAGAGCAGTTATATTCATTTGTTGAGGGAACGCCCAGCGGTATCGACCTGAACCACGCTGGTACCCTGGGATATCAGCATCAACCAATGGCGTCATCGTTGTAGCAAACAGCACCATTGATTCATCGCTTGGGTGGAACCAACCACATGTATTTGCTGAACCCTTTGGGCTAAGTTGCTGGATACCAGAAAGACCTGTAATCGCGCCATTCTCATCGAATGTAAGTGAGCCCATATACATTCCATAATCACTTGCAGGTTCCTCGCCTTCTTCAGGATGTTCTATTGCTTGGAAGATTACTCGTTTCGTACCAGGGTCAAAATACGATTCTCCTGCCTTCAGGAACATCGCAGTGTCCGTAAGTTGAACAGGCTCACCAATGGCGCTTGCTTCTTCGGGGTGAAGTGGCGCAGTTGCTGTGGCGGTTGCTAGTAAGAGTGCGATACAATGCAGAATCATTGGGAGATCTCCTTGGATAATCGAACGTCATATCATACTACTCCAGCGTACTTACCGCACGATATTCCAGTGCTCTATCACGACGATTACATCGTCGCGCTCGATAAGCCTAGCGGTCTTTTGAGCGTAAAGGGGATTGGCCCCAGTAAAATTGATTGCCTTGCTCTTCGCGCAGCATCTGCCATAGAGGGAGCTCGAATCGTTCATAGGCTTGATATGGATACTTCTGGCGTAATTGTATTGGCGCGGGATGCAGAAACACATCGTGAATTGAGCAGGCAGTTTCAAGACCGCGAAGTCGAGAAAGAATATGTTGCGGTTGTAGGGGGTTCGCTGAAAGAGGACAGTGGCGACATCGATATTCCTATTCGTAAAGATATGGACAATCCACCAAAACAATGTGTAGATTACGATCAAGGGAAATCTTCTCAGACTGCTTGGAGCGTTCTGCAGAGAAAACCTGATCGCACTAGGGTATTACTTGCCCCAAAAACTGGTCGGTCACATCAGCTGCGTGTGCACTTAAAAGAGATTGGACATCCTATACTTGGCGATAATTTATACGCCCCCCCAGAATTTCTAGCTATGGCAGCCAGGCTGCAATTGCATGCACAAAAATTAGTAGTGACGCATCCTGCAAGTAAAGAACGAATTACGTTTTACTCGGCTTGTCCGTTTTAGTAAAAAAAGGGTACGAAGCATGAATTGCTCCGTACCCTTGCGCCTACTATGTTGAAACGAGTATTAGCTGCTAGCTCCAGATGGCTCTGGTTCAGCTTCGCTGTTATCTTCGTTGTGTGATGAATCGAAGAACAGGTGATCGTCACCTTCCTTGTGAGAGACATCTAGATGGCAACCTTCGTTGTAATCTCCGCTCAGAATAGCTTCCGCTAGCGGGTCTTCGATATACGTCCCAAGGGCACGACGCAGTGGTCGAGCACCGAAATCGGGGTTGTACCCTTTGTCGATAAGGAAGTCCTTCGCGCTTTGTTCAAGGGCCATCGTAACGCCCTTGGCTTTCAATCGATTCATGATTTTAAGAAGTTCGATATCGATAATTAAGTACAAGTCATCTTTTGTAAGTGGTTGGAATACAACAACATCATCAAGGCGGTTTATGAACTCTGGACGGAAGAACTTTTCAGTTTCGCCAAGCAATTGTTTTTTCAACTTGTCGTAATCTGCAACTTCTTCTTTTTTACCAAAGCCAAACGACTGTCCGCCTTTGATAAGATCAGAGCCGATGTTTGAAGTTAGAATCACGATGGTGTTTCTAAAGTCTACTTTGCGACCAAAGGAATCCGTCAGTCGGCCTTCTTCCATAATTTGAAGAAGCATGTTAAACACATCGCTGTGTGCTTTTTCTACTTCGTCAAAAAGTACAACTGCATACGGTTTGCGGCGTACTTTTTCAGTAAGTTGGCCGCCTTCTTCGTAACCAACATAACCGGGAGGGGCACCAACAAGTCGCGAGACTGTGTGCTTCTCCATATATTCGGACATGTCAAGGTAGATCAAGGAATCAGAATCACCAAACATGAACTCAGCGATTGCTTTTGCGAGCAATGTTTTACCAACACCTGTTGGACCTAAGAATAGGAATGAGCCCATCGGTCGGTTCGGGTCTTTTAAGCCACTACGTGATTTACGAATTGCTTTTGCAATTTGTGTAATCCCGTCATGCTGGCTAATAACTGTACGGTGCAATTCATCTTCAAGTTGAAGTAATCGTTGCGATTCTGCTTCTTCGAGACGCGTCAACGGAACACCTGTCATACTTGAAACCACTTCAGCAATGATGTCTTCATCTACTTCGCTGGTGATTTCGTTCATTTGTTCTCGCCACTCTTTTTGAAGCGTGTCTTTTTTCGCGCGAAGTTTTTCTGCTTCATCACGAAGTGCAGCGGCAGCTTCGTAGTCAGCATTTTTAACCGCTTCGTCTTTTTTAACTTTTAGCAATTCCAATTGCTCTTCATGGTCAGCCATTGAAGGGGGCTTGGTCATAGATTTAAGTCGTATACGAGCGCCCGCTTCATCGATAACATCGATGGATTTATCTGGTTGTACTCGCTCGGAAATATATCGGTTAGATAACTCAACAGCTGCTTTAATAGCACCTTTGGTATATTTCACACGGTGATGTTGTTCGTATCGCTCTTGAAGTCCAGTTAGAATTTCAATGGTATCTTCTGTATTTGGAGGGTTCACAGGGATGGATTGGAAGCGACGCTCAAGCGCGCTGTCTTTTTCAATATATTTACGATACTCATCGAATGTAGTAGCGCCAATGCATTGAATTTCTCCGCGGGAAAGAGCAGGCTTCAAAACGTTTGAAGCATCAATTGCTCCTTCAGCGCCACCTGCACCCACGAGGGTATGCAATTCATCAATAAAGAGCAGAATGTTTTTTGCACGCTTCACTTCGTTCATGACAGCTTTGATTCGTTCTTCGAATTGACCACGGTATTTTGTACCCGCAACCATCATCGCAAGGTCTAGAACAACAACTCGTCGGTCGTGAAGTAACTCTGGCACTTCGCACTCAATAATGCGTTGAGCAAGGCCCTCAATGATTGCAGTTTTACCAACACCAGCTTCTCCGAGAAGGACGGGGTTGTTTTTTGTTCGACGGCATAAAATCTGGACGAGGCGTTCTATTTCTTTATAACGACCGATGACAGGGTCAAGCTCGCCTTTCTTAGCAAGTGCAGTGAGGTCGCGCCCAAAACTGTCAAGAGCAGGTGTTTTGCTTTTACCTCTTCGTGGTGAAGGGCTTGGCGAATCACCTGAAGGTTCCATGTCTTCTTCGTCTACTTCTTCAACTTGGCCAACACCTGCGCCAAGAAGGTTCAGTACTTCTTCGCGGACATCTTCAAGTTTAAGGCCTAAGTTCATGAGAACTTGTGCAGCAACTCCATCTTGCTCTCGGAGTAATCCTAGGAGCAAATGTTCTGTTCCAACGTAGTTGTGGTTCAATGAGCGTGCTTCTTCGATTGCGTATTCAATAACTTTCTTCGCACGAGGAGTTTGAGGAAGTTTGCCCATTGTGACCATATCAGGGCCACTCTTGACAAGTTTTTCAACTTCAAGCCGTACTTTTCTCAAATCAATTTCGAGGTGCTTAAGGACATTAGCGCCAACGCCAGACCCTTCTTTCACCAAACCAAGCAGAATGTGCTCTGTTCCAATGTATTCGTGGTTAAAGCGTTGTGCCTCTTGGTTAGCAAGAGCCATTACTTTTCTAGCGCGATCTGTCAAACGTTCAAACATAATTCGTGTCTCCGCCACACATGATATGCGGGATGGGCTTCTATAGCATGCAAAAGCGCATGCCCAATACGACAATCGGTACAACTTTCGTTCCATTTGAATACTTCTCTATATAAAGCTAGAAATAGTCTCATGCATATGAAAAGGGGGAAATTACGTCGCCTGAATCGGAGCGATACCACCCGAATGTGCCAAGTTGGCGGGGTGGTCAATTTGACCATGCCGAAGGTGCACAACCGAGTCTCCTCTGCGTGCAATGTCTAGATTATGCGTCACTAAAACGATTGTAAGGCCTTCTACATGGAGCGAACTGAGGACGTCGAGAATTTCGTTCCCTGTCGCCTCATCAAGATTGCCTGTTGGCTCATCAGCAAGAAGAACACTAGGTTCATTAATAAGCGCACGCGCGATTGCAACCCTTTGCCGTTCTCCGCCAGAGAGTTCACGTGGGCGGTGGGAAAGTCGGTGCCCTAGCCCAAATTGTTCTAACAGTTGCGTTCCACGAGAGCGAGATTTTTCAGTTGCATTACCAAATCCCCCGATCATTGCCGGTAGAACAGTATTTTCAAGAACAGTAAGTTCTGGGAGCAAATGGTAAAACTGGAATACAAAACCAATATCGGAATTTCGATATTGGTTGATTTGTCTATTGGTTTGTTCCCATATCGATTCACCTTTGAACAGTACTGAGCCGCCATCAATTTTATCTGGCCGATCCAGACCACCAAGTAAATGCAATGCTGTCGATTTTCCTGAGCCGCTCGATCCAAGAATAGTAACCCACTTGCCTTCGTGCACCTGAAGGGAAGCATCACGCAAGACCGGTACACTCGCACGGCCTAATTGATACGTTTTCTTAAGGCGTATACCCTCAAGTATCAGGTTACTCATGACGTAGCGCCTTAACTGGGTCTGTGTCTGCTGCTTTTGCTGCTGGAATCACTGCACCGATAAGGCAAAACAAAATTGCTCCGAAGGCAGTGACAATACTCGATGGCCAGTCGACATTGTTCGGGATGATAGAGAAGTAATACACAGAGGCATCCCAGATAACTAAGCCGCCAATCGATTTAATAAACAGCGCAAGTGCGCCTATTCCAGCGAAGGTAGCAAAGCCAAGAATGCCAAGCACGATAGGTAGCATTTGCCCACCTCTAGATTTTGCAATTGTAAGGATAGTAATGCCACCCGCTATTGCAAATGCAGCAATGGCCATTCCGAGTGGTGGGTTTCCCATCGCATCATGAATTTCATTGATATTCTTCGTAATGAGCCATCCAACAAGTAAGCCAAGGGCAGAACCTAACACGCCAATCACCAGACTGTACTGCAAGAAAATCCAAACAATGCTTCCTCGAGAAGCGCCTATGCTTCGAAGAATTCCAATGTCGCGGGTTTTTTCATAGACGATAGACCAGAAGATTGAAAGAATAAGTGCGGCAACTACAAGGTATACGATTGAAAATAATGTTCGCATTAACTCGCGTTCTTTTTCAACCGGACCAGTGAAACTTCTTTGTTGTTCTTCCCACGTGTGAATGGTCAGACCTGGGTTACTTCTAGAAGGTGGCATAACTGTGGTGTCGAATGGCATACCTGCAATAAACTGGTCGTAAATGTTTTCCACGATGATTTCAAGTTCGTTTGCAGAGATTCCTGCCACGCCACGTATAAGAATACTTGTAGCTTTCGCAGGATCAACGCCAACGATTTCAGTGGGATCATCTTCGTCGACAATTTGCGCTTCGTCCAAATGTAACAATTTTTGGGCTGTATGGATTGGCACAAAAATACGTGATTCATCAATCATAAAAACGCCGGATTGAAACTCATTTACAAAGGGAAGAATGACAGATTCTGGTTCAATTACGCCGCCCTCAGAATCTACTGGCAACATAGTTAGCGTGCCATCAAACCGTGGGAGCCACCAGTAATCATGCCGTACAACTTCATACGTACCGTCTTTTTGACGTTCGTTGCCTTCAGAAACATGTAATCCAGAAACAATGCCATCTCTTCCGTTCTGCATGAGCGTCAAGCCTTGCTCAAGTATGGCATCTGGATTTCCAAGGCGTTCATCTAAAGCAAGAGTACGTGACCATTGCTCGTCGCTCATGATTTGTTGTACAGCAGCCCACAGACCTACATCTTCGTAGTTCAGCGCGCTCGAAGCGCTATTCGCAACTTCAACTAGTTCGTTCCAATCATCATCTTGCATTTCATCGCGGAGGAGTTCTTGGTTTTCTGTTATTACATCAAGCAATAACCAGTCACGTTGATTCTCCGTTGGAGTTTTCCATTGCAGTGATGAATCGTAGGAAGTGACTTTTGCAAACGAAATTGGTTCGATACCCCAAACTTGCACAGTTTCACTTTGCTTTGCTTCGGACTCGGGGTACGGCATCCGTAACAAGCCCCAGCCATCTACTATTGGAGTCGCTGCGAGAACATTGGAATTTTCTTCTAACTGTGCTATGAGTTCATCGTAATGAGGAAGCCCCGAAATACCGTATGTCACAATGACGTCGCCCATTAGTGTGCGCCCAGATGATTGCACCATGTGCAAGAAACCCGACATGACTGACACGACTACTATGACCAATGCAACACAAAGTGCTACAGCCAATATGGCGATAAGCGGGATGACCCTGCTTGTCAGGTACTTTGTTGTAAGTAGGAGTTGGTACACAAGATGTGCATCGTACAACGTAGCAGTGGCTGTGTTGCAAATGAACTACGAAATGTGTCCTCATCGTACTGCGGCATTTTGAGAAATCACAGCCTCGTAAGTGTTGAGGCAGACGCCTGCGAGTACCATATGTACGGATGGCGTTTGCATCAGACATAATTGGAGTAATTGTAGGGGTATCCCTATTCCTTTGGATTGGAGTTGGATTTCGGTTGTGGTCGATGGCTAAGACAAAATCAACAATTCGCGAAGGTCTAACGCTACCCATGCCAGAAAACACAACCGTGAGCATCATCGTTCCTGCCCACAACGAGGAGCGCGTAATTGATAGGTGTGCCACTTCTTTACGCAATCAATCTTTTACAGCTGTTCAAATCATTTTTGTCCTTGATAGGTGCACCGACAGCACATTAGCAATTTTGCAAAAGCATGCAGAAGAAGACTCGCGGATTTGCCTTATAGAAAACGAAAGTTGCCCTGATGGTTGGGCAGGTAAATGCAACGCAGCTAAAGTTGGAGCACAGCAAGCATCAGGGGATTGGCTCCTGTTCACAGACGCAGATACGAAATTCGATAGAGAACTTGTAAAGTGCGCTGTGGCATCAGCTATCGAGCGTGGCGCTTCGCTTTTAAGTGTTTTAAGCTCACTTACGATTACAAAATATTTTGAAAAACTTGTTCAGCCAATTGCTGGAACGTTCCTTGTACGACAATTTCCCATAGATAAGATTAATAGAGAGCACCGCTCTAGACCATTCGCAAACGGGCAGTTCATGCTTTTTTCAAGAAAGGTCTACGAGTCGATAGGCGGGCACGATTCCGTGAAAGACGATCTTCTAGAAGATATTGCAATCGCGAGAGTAGTACATAGTAGTGGCGGTAGAGTGCAGATGCTGTTCGCAGAGGGAATGTTGAAATGCTCTATGTATCCAAGTTTTGAGGCGTTTCGCCGAGGTTGGAAGCGAATCTACATAGAAGCGAGTTCGCGAAATGTAAACCGTTTGATTCGCAGCGGAATACTTGCGATTATTGTTTCGCTATTGCTTCCTGCTGCAGGTGTTGCTGGTATTCTCGTTGGGGATGTTGTATCGCCATTACTTTTTTGGGTTTCCATCGCATCCCTAGTAGCGATGGTAGTTGTCGTAGGCTGGCTGTATTCGATCAATAGCGCGCCAGTCGTTTTCGCTATTTTTGCGCCGATTGGCGGGCTCGTTGTAGCCATACTTTTCTTTGAATCTGCACATATGCTTAAAAATCGTACCCCTATTTCTTGGGGTGGACGTGAATATATTCTGGAGCCAAGACCCTAATGCGTATTTTGTTAACCAACGACGATGGCATTCGTGCCCCAGGAATTATTGCTTTGCATACAGCACTTGAAAGTTTAGGAGAGTGTGTTGTTTTTGCTCCAGAAACAGTACAGTCTGCGATGAGCCATGGCATTACGTATACCAAGCCATTGATGGTGCAGAACGTGGATGTGACCGAAACTATGTCTGGAACATCTATTGATGGCAGGCCAGCAGATTGCGTCAAACTTGCTCTTAGGACTCTGTGGGAGGAACGTTTTGGTGCTGGGACAAAACCAGACATTACCATCAGCGGAATGAATAGCGGCGCTAATGTTGGAATCAATATTATTTATTCCGGGACAGTAGCAGCGGCAATCGAATCTGCATTTCTCGGTGTACCCGCTATTGCAGTAAGTTTATATTTAGATAATAGAGAATCGGTTTGTTACGATCGCGCTGCTGAGATGGCAAGAACGGTTATAGACAGAGTACTTGAACATGCACTTGAACCGCACGATGTCATCAACATTAATATTCCCGTGTGCGAATGTCCTGATGCCACTATGCCCGATATTAAAGTTGTTGATATGAATGCTGCAGGTGACCTTGGACATTACGACAAGCGGCAGTCGCCAGACGGCAGAACATATTACTGGGCAGCGGGAAACGGGATGTCATTTGCACATACCACATCTGGCAGTGATGTTGAAGCATTGAAACAACAGTACATTACAGTGACGCCTCTAGATTACGTTATGACGAACACGTCGAGTATGGGGATTTGGAAAGAACGGCTCGAGTAGATATTATTTTGCAAAAGTAATATGAATAGAAATTAAAATGGTTTCATCATCTTCTAGTGAATCGATCTGTTCCCCTGAAGCCCGCCATCTGTATAAGCTCGCAATTAATGACCCGTCAATAGATGGGCTCCCAGTGCTGTAAACAATAATTACATCAGTAGGTTTGCCCTTCTTGTTAATGAGCAAATCCGCAACTAAATCACTTGGCGCATTGGTCACGAGTTGATTGGCAGTAAAGGAGGGTCGGCGAGGGCGGAGCACTATTCCTTTTGCAGCGAGGGGCTTGCCAGACTTCCATTGTTCTGGAGTTATTTTAATCGTCGAGGTTGCAGACGAATCTCTATCTGATGCAACGCTTTCCTGTTCGACTTTTTCCTTGGCCACTGGTGCTGGATTGGGTTGCGTCTCGTGTACCGGAGCAACTGTGCCCTCATTTTTGTCTGGGTGCACTTCTATTTCCCTGCTTGGCACCGAGATTTCTATTCCTTGCAGCGCCTCGAGCAATTCTTTAGAGAGTTGAGAAATTGGCTCTGCTAAATTCTTCGCAACATCAATCGCTAATTGTGCAGGGGTGGGCGTTGGTGTAGCAACTTCTGCTTGCATTTCTGCTTGCTCAACTTCAGCAAAACGAGCGCGGTGTTCTTCGTATTCCTCGTACCCAATCCATGTCAATGTCGCTTCTTTTGATTTGTCGATACCTAGTTCAATGCTATCGTCTTCAACTGGAGGAGTATCTAAATGTGTTGCTTTGGTGGCTGGAAGGTGCGCCATGGTTTCTTTGTTTGCATAGATAGCCGGGATAAAAATTGCGTGCAGTGCAATCGAGCCAAGTAATGCAAGAGGTAAAGCAGCTGATTCACGGAAGCGCATGACCGTTTTCCGTTTGTTTCGGAGCGCCCACAAAAAAGATTTCGAGTCCTTCTCTGCGTAATGCATCCCATGTGCCAGTTAACAGTGGCCCGCGATCAGTAATAGCAGTCCCGTCTTCGACTACAAGATATATTGCTGCATCAGGCGACTCAACTAATTGTTCTCGAACGGCAGAAGCTATGTTCTCGATAGGAACAACTATGCTGTTTACGTAGATGTTTCCATCAATAGCAATTGTGACTGAAATTGAAGGGCGTACTTCTGCGGGTGTGCCCGAAACATATGACTCAAGGGGTACAGGTAATACTTCTACCCGCACCATGAGTACCATTGCATAGATAAAAAAAGTTAACAATAAAAAGACGACATCGATGAGGGGCATCATCTCAATACGTGCTTCATGCTCACTGCGACGAATGGACCGCATGAGTTATTCTTCGAAAGTCAGGCTTGCAAGCGCAACCATTGTGTTCTCGATAAATTCGAACACTTGGTCAAGCCCTGTAGCAAGCATCGTTGACCAGATGGCATCTGAAATGTTACATATAATCATACGCCGATTTTTTGCTTGTAGGAGTTTTTTGATTTCAATGAGGGCGCCAAGATTTGACGAATTTAAATTGGATACTTTTTGCAAATCGATGATGACTTCAGGCGCATTCCCATCGCTTTTAATTTGAGCGAGCAGAGTGTCGGTATCTTCCGAGAATTCTGGTTCGTCGAGAAGTTCCATAATTACAATATCATCGTTCCACTGATTTAAAGTCATAACTACAAGGATACCTTATTTAGTTGTCTATAGATTTACATTGAAGCTGGAATTTCAGCTTCCACCTCTTCATCCATGCCCTCGACCTTTGCAGCTGCAATAAGTCGGTCGCCATCTTTCAGGTTCACCACGCGTACGCCCTTGGTATTTCGACCAATTGTGCGGATGTCGTTTGCGGAGATGCGTACAAGCATACCGTTCGCTGTTATGAACATGAGGCTGTCGCTGTCTCGGACGGCACGAATATCCGCGACAAGGCCATTTCTATCGCCTGTTTTGATATCTCGTCTGCCTTTGCCACCCCTAGATTGTGCTCGAGTGGTGCCATCTTCACTCCGTACAAGGTAGTCAAGCATAGGAGTACGTTTTCCGTACCCATTTTCTGTCATCGTCATTAGGTCCGCGTCATCTTCTGCGAGCACAGCACCCACTACTCGGTCGCCTTCAGCAAGGTTGATACCCTTAACGCCCGCTGCAGTACGTCCCATGAGACGTGCGTCTGTTTCAACAAAACGTATAGACAT
>JABJDN010000068.1 GCA_018665385.1 Phycisphaerae bacterium
CTGCTGACCCAAGGAAGTTGCGAAGAAAAGTAGTAAATGTATCGCTGCCAGCTCCGCGAACAAAATAATGCTTCTTGTATAACTGGTCAAAAAGGCCTTCTCGAGTGTCGTCACCAATAATTGAATCAATAAATCTCGAGTCTGGAAAACGTCCGGGTACTTCTTGAGAAAATGGGTCGTACGAGATACGACCGGATCGTGCTAGACCTTGCAATGCTTGAAGTTGGATACGGTCAACATTCATGACTCTGTAGATCTCATCGGCTTTGATTCGACCTTTGCCAACATTTCCTCCTCGTCTAGCCCAATAAAAAGCATGTGCTTGCGGGTGTCGCCAATCTAGCGGTCCTCCATCTCTTGTATATTCATACATAAGCTGAGGGTCCATATTGTATTCATCTTTAAGCACTTCTTTTCGCATTGTGGCTAATAGTATTTTCCAAGCAGTTGCATTGGCTGGGTCTAGATATAGTTGCTCAAGTGTATTGAAATATGGAGACTGGGCGCGTAAAGTATCTTTCATGCCAAATTCAGCTGCTATGAGAGAGTGCGATGTAATTGTTTCTAACTGTGTCACTTGTTGAAGTAACATTTCAGGTGTTAACACAGTGTTGTCATTATTAAACTCTACATAGTCAGTTTTTAAAATGTCATACAGCTCTTTGACTTGAGGATTACTTTCTTCCGCTTCCTTCAGTGTCCTAGGTGCGTCAGCAATTTCTTTCATCATTGAGGTTCGTTCTGCCCATGAAACTGGTGGTTCGCCTAGAAGGTTATGCCAACGTTCAGCGAATTTTCTTTTGTAATACAAATGCGCATCATCGGAGTTGCCGTTTAGTTTATGCATAAAGAAAAATGCAAGTTCTTTGTGTAGCACAAGGTCGTCTGGGTTTGCACGAAGACCTTTTTCACGTAGTAATCGAATTCCTTCGTTTACCCATTGCCAACGTTCTTCAATTGTGTGTGTTGCAACTGAAATGTTATACGCCATGTTATGTGCATGGAACACCCAGACTTGTGGAAACCGGGGTTGTAGTTTTGTAATTAAATCAGCATCAGCCATTACTTCAAAATACAGTCCATCGCGCTGCATTTGGTGAATCTTGATCCAAAGGTAATCAACAAGTAAGCCCCGAAACGCGCCTATCGATTTCCCAATTGTGTTTACCCAACCCGGAGCCCCCTCCACGGCATTGTTTGTATACCTAAGCGTATTGTCCTCTGACTCTTGTAAGATTGCTGGAAGCATCAGGCCGCCAACAGAAATGCTTGTGACGGCAATTCCGGCAGCGATGATTTGTTTTATGCGATCTTGTAACATGATTGATATACCGTACAGAACTGTGTTTTGTTCACCCCTTACCGCTGTAAATGGCTAATTGACGTTTGCCTAGAATAAATGTACCAATAAGCAAAATGCCACCAGACCAGAGAATGCCAATTTTGAAAAAACTATTGATAACTGAGCCCCATGTAATGAGCATTCCGTTTACAAGTTGGTCAGTTGGGCGTTGTGAACCGAATGCATCTAAACAGAACACAATTGCAGTTGCAATTGCATGGACAATGTGCTCAAAAAACCATTGGATATACAAAGAAATTTGGCCTGCTTCAAGATCTGCCGTTGACGGCGGAAAATAATATTGAAGGGACTGTGAAAGGTACGGTGACATTGCGGCGCTTGCAAAAACAGTGAACGTAACTAGACATGCCACAGGAAAACTTAAAAATGTCGATGCTGCGATTGCAAGTGCAGCCAAAAAGCCGAGTTTAATAAGTAACAGTAAAATTGCTCTGAAGAAGTTGCTTTCAAAATTGCCGACTTTATACAGTAGTTTTATACCGTCTTTATCAAAACTCATTCCACCCTTATATTGGTATTGTGGATCAGGCTCAAACAAGTTAAATACCGTGATTTTCAACTCGCCCTCTTCAGTTATGTAATTACTAGGAATGACTGAAACATGTGTCATCCCGGGCACATATGTGACTGGATGCCTTGTGTTAAAGTCTCCGTTGTATTCAAATCCAGCCTTGTAGGTTTCTAAATCGTCAACTGCACCGATATAAAAACGATAAGAAAAAGTTAATGAACCGCCTGTACTTTTTGCATCCTGCAAATTGGTAAATGTATACGTCTGAGCGTATGGTTGTCCATCTACCATTGCAGGTATTGAACGTTGCTGTGCCAAGAATTGGTCTTGTACTTCTTCACGTAATTTTTGTCGTAGTTGAATTTGAAGATGAGATTCATTGCGAACTTCTGTATCCGCTTCTATAATTTGTTCCACCCTAGCTGCAATTTGTTCGTTTGAAAGAGATTCAAGCAACGGTAAAGATTCTACCCGAGCAGTTAGAACTTCTTCTTCAACCGCAAAGCGGTCAAAATCGCCCTGAAGCCCTTCAGACACAGGGGCAGTACGTAAGTACTGCATATACATGAAGACGGATAAGCCCGCAATGATAAGAATTACAAAATTGAGCGAGACAATACCAAGCCATTTACCCGCGAGATAACCAAAACGACTTACAGGTTTTGTAAGTACTTGCCAAATTTGACGGTCTCTCATTTCGAATGCGACAGTAGCACATCCGAGGAATACTGTAAGAAAAGCTGCAATAGTAAAAGTAACGCCTAGGCTTCTACTTAACATAGTTTGCACTTGATGTCGTAATGGGGAATCCGAGTCAAGCATTATTGGAATGACAGGCAAAACAACAAGCAGCAACGCAAGGAAGGCAAGTGACATCTTAGTTCTTGTCGCTTCAACAAGGACACCTCTGGAGATAGCAGCGACAGGCCTAGGCGATTGGTACAAATATCTAAAGCATTGAAGCAACAAATGGTAACTGTAGCCAAGAGCGCACATTCCAACTATCACCAACGCTAAGCCATGCAAACCACATGCTCGGAAAAAAAACCAACTAAATATTCCTATAGATAAGGAATACAAGAACGTTACAAAAAGCCCAAGCCAAACTGAAATTAAACACCATGCCAGCAGAACTAGCCCAAGCGTCCAAATTAACCCAGGATCTCGTAGCAACCATGCAGGTATTTCACGTGGCACAGCACTACTTATAAGTAGTGAAGTGGCGTCAACAGGGTTGATGATGCGATTGTCTTCGTCAAGAATCTTGTAGCCTTTTAGTCGTATGTCACCAAAAGATTTACCATCAAGTGAAATGAAACCAGTATCGTACAATTCTTCAGCTAGGATTGTTTGTTCCGACCCAACGAGAGCATTGAATATTAACTCTCTGTCGTGATACAAGGTAGATGTTCTAACAAGAATAAATACAAGAGGAACAACTACCGCTAAGAATAAAATAGACGATAAAACTATTCTCGAAGAAGTTTTACCTTGCCATAATTGCAATTTATGATGTACTGCTTTTATAGGATTCACAGTTATTCCTGGCTATCCTTTCCGTCATTATCTGATAAAAGTGAATCTATAATAGCTGAATCCGCATCAGTGGAGACTATTTGTTCAGTAGAGGCTTCAGTAGCGCGAGCAGTAGTTTCTTCAGAGTTAACTAAATCATCTAGGACCTGCACATCTTCTGTTTCAGTTGATTGAATTTTTTTCTGTACTTCTTGTGCATTCTGTACTTGTAAATCGTTGTCGATAAGTTTATCAATTAGTACTTCGCCTTCTTCATCACCTTTAAGGAACGGAGCAGTATCACCAGTGTGCGCACCGCTTGTAGCAATTCGTTGCTCGCGAGCACTTTCAACGATGTTAATAAAGAAAGATTCTAAATTCTGTCTTGGTTGTTTGACGGACTCGATTGATGTGCCTTCATTTTGAGCAAGGATAGCTTCAATTTGTGAAATCGTGCCGTCATTGCGAATTCGTGGCATTCTAATAAGTGTGTGGTCAGAATCGACAAGAAGTTCGTCGGCTGTACCTTCTGCATGAATTTTCCCGCCATACAAAATAGCCATACGGTCGCAGACATCTTCAACATCTGAGAGCAAGTGTGAACTCAGCAATATAGTTTTGCCCCTGCTTTTTAGTTCAATAAGTAAGTCTTTAACTTGCCTTGTGCCAATTGGGTCAAGCCCGCTTGTTGGTTCATCAAGAATAAGTAGTTCTGGATCATTTATGAGTGCTTGTGCCAAACCGATTCTTCGCATCATCCCTTTTGAAAACTCGCCAACCTGCCTGTGTGCTACTTGGGATAGACCTACCATTTCGAGTAACTCTTCAGAACGACGTTTTCGTATCTTTCTACCTATGCCATACAGCCTTCCGTAGTAATCTAGTGTTTCTGTACTATTGAGATAGGGATACAGGTAGGACTCTTCAGGAAGGAAACCAATGAAGCGTTTCACAGCAACATCGTGTGGTTCACGACCGAAGACAGTAAGCCGCCCGCGTGTTGTATTGAGTAAACCCAGAATTAACTTGATAGTTGTACTTTTTCCCGATCCATTTGGACCAAGCAAGCCGAACAGTTCGCCTTTTTGAATGTTAAACGTAATGCCATCGACTGCTGTTGCTTTGGTGCGCATCCAGAAGTCTTTGAAGATTTTGGTCAAGCCTACAGCATCGATAACTAACTCATTCGTGTTCGTTCTTTGTGACATACGAATTTGTTCCCTTTTACGGTTGTCTGCCTTGAACGGTTCCACCATCAATATTTAGAGACCTTCTTGGGCCGTCCATATTAATTTCGCTCGCTTTTAATATCCAAGGGTTCATCAAATCTGCCTCAAGGACTGTTGTTGCTTCTTTTCTTTTCAATTCATTCCGATGTCTTAACTGTGCAATTTCATCAGAACCAGAAACTGCTAGTTTGATAGATTTAATATATTCAGGCACAAAAATTGATTCTGCATCTGCGTTGCCAAGAACTGCGGAGTACATATTTAACCACCTGCTACGGATGACAAGTTCAGGGTGTTCAAGATACGTAGGCAACAAACTTTGGTACCGCTTAAAATCTTGCCCAAGAGTAGTTTCGATTTGTGCTCTGTATCCTTCAGCCATTGCAATTCGACGAGAAACGTTACCTGAAATTTCATCGCCTTCTAGCAGAGAGTTGATTTTGTGTAAACTTGTTTTCTTTGCTGCTTGGTCATCGCTTTCAGTAGCTAATTCATATTCGCTAATTAACACGAGTAGTTCATTGTATTTGCTACCGGCTGCCTGAATAAGTGACTCGTGTGCTGCTGCTGTCGCCTGTTCAACACTTGTTTCAGCATTGATTCTTGAGCTATCAAAATTGTCGTACGATTTTTGCACATAGAGTGGAGGCTCAGGTTCACTTGGAACTGAGACGTCAGAAATACGAATGCCACAGCGCAGTGCATTCAATGTACTTTGCATGTCAAGTTGGATGATAGAGCGTAATTCTTCAACTGGTTTGTCGAGTAAATCTTCAAGATCTACTTGAGCAACTATATGGACCAATGTTTGTTCAAGAATAGTTTCTACAAGTTCGCTTCCCATTGCATCAGGAACAGTCTTTGAATATTGAATCGGATCTACAATTTCCCACTCTACATTTACTTCAATATGTGCTAAATCGCCATCTCTTGTTAAGAGTGAACCATCACGACCTGGAACAAGTCCGTCGCTTGATTTCGCTTTTTGAATTCTCTGTTCTGGATTCAAGCGAGCATTCACAAGAGGTTTAAAAACTAAACCGATATCTGCTACTCTGTTTTGAGAGCTATAAATTTCAAAGCCGCCAACTGGTGGAGGCCAATTCATCTGTAAACCAGGCGATAGCGCTTCATTGTCGATGATTGAACCGAAGAATGTTCCAATACCTGTCTGTGAATCTTCTACAGTTCTAAACCCTGAAACAAGATACAAAAGAACAAGGACAATCATAACACCTTGCAGTGCACGGAAGCTCAATTGCAGAGAGTCTGCAAGCGAGCGATGAGCAGTTGCCATTGCGTCACGTAAATCAAGTGACGAATCATTTTCGTTGTTTTGCACAACGAAATTTGCTGAGGCTTCTCTTCTGCGTTCAGATTCAGAGTGTGGCTGTTGATCAGTCATTTGCTACTGTGACCCTTTAGGTGTTGGAATTGCATTGTCTGAAATTTGGTCAATGTCTAAAAGATGCCAGGGAGCAACATCAGACTCTAGTACAAGCGTGGTATTTGTAGACAACGCTGTTTCAACAGCATCTAGCCAAGCGAGGAAAATAGCTAGCTCTTCATGCTCACCCATGTCGCTCAGGTACTTCGCAGCATGCTTTTCGCCTTCTGCTCTAATTTCTGTTGCTCGTTGCGATGCAAAAGCCATAATC
>JABJDN010000065.1 GCA_018665385.1 Phycisphaerae bacterium
GGCAATCATTGGTTGTAATTTAACGCTCAGGCATATCGCGGATGAACGTGACTTACAGCGATTCATGGGTACGTTCACAAACAAAGCTGATGAGATAGCCGACAGGCTCAGCCACTGGGCAATGCGTGAACGTGTATTCTCGATGCAGTTTGAAGGCCGTCAACGCCTTGTTGGATGGACCGGTCAAGAAATCCCTATTGTCATAGATAACGAAGACGTTCGTCTTGTAACTGGAACTATGGGCAGGTTCCCTCAATTCCGTAAAACAGGATGGTCCATTCTGAATTGCGGAAACATCATCAAAGAATCTTAAGAGGAGGTGCATGATGACTAATTATAAATTTTCCTTGTTTGCATTTCTGGTATTTGCGTATCCAGCGCACGCCAGCGTAAGCATCTTTCAATCACCAGATGGTCCTGCGAAACGTAAAATTTCGATCGTAGCACATACTGGACAAGACCCTTTGCACAGTGTGATTGATGAAGTTCCAAAAATTTTTGGAATAACGACAGTTGATTTGATCAACGAAACTGATTTCACAACCAAAAAAATTCTATACTCAAACGTAGAGTTACAATTGCGTTCAGAATTTTTCAACGACGTGAATTCGATAGGTTCGTTTGATGATTCCTTTACATCGATTGGAATTGGTCTGCATGGTGGGCAGTCACTTTCAGTTGACCAGGGATCAACTTCGTCAGCTGCAATTCCTGCTCCTCCAGCGTTTATGCTGGCGATTGTGGGGCTTGCTGCTCGCTCTAGGCGAAGAAGGTAACTCGAAGACGCTATGATAAAAAGGGCACCAGCATTTGCTGGTGCCCTGTAGCGTCGTCGCTTATGTAAGAGTACGCTACACGTATGCCGATTAAATACACTCGAGTCCATAGGCTTCTAGAAATTATCTCACTTGTACAGAGTCAGCGTGGATGGAATGCTAAAACACTGGCAGAACGTTGCGATACAACTGAGCGAAATATTTATCGCGACATCAATCAGATTAAAGAAGCTGGTATTCCAATTGCTCACGATAAAGATAAGGGATACCAAATCAGCGGCACATTCTTTATGCCACCAGTTCGGCTCACCTTCGAAGAAGCACTCGCCATTTCTGCGTTATGCGAAGCAATGGCTGACAAAGGCGCAATCCCATTTGTACGCCCTGCTTCGATGGCAATGAACAAAATTCTAGCGCAACTTCCCTTTGATGTCAGAGAAGAATTAACCGAGCGATTGCGGACGATGGAACTACGAACGACCGCTACCATGGACGAAGAAGGGTACGAAGACGTTTACGACAAAGTTCAGTTGGCACTTCTGAATCATACGATTCTAAAATGCAAATACGAGAGCACATCGACACCAGAAAATGACGAGTCGTTTATGTTTCACCCATACGCACTTTTCTTTGGCACTCGTGCTTGGTATATAGTTGGGTTCCATGAAAAACGAGATGCCATTCGTACATTAAAACTAAGTCGTTTCCTTGCAATCGAACCCACCAAAGAAACGTACGAGATACCAAGTTCCTTCAACTTAGATAATCACTTAGGAAATGCATGGAATATGATTCCTGGCTCAACTGATTACGAAGTTGTGTTGGTATTCGAAACACCTTTTTCACAGACTGTGAGCGATACACGTTGGCACTCTACACAAGAAATAACATGGCATGACGATGACTCGTGCACGTTTACCTGCACCGTTTCAGGTCTTGAAGAAATTGTGTGGTGGGTATTATCGATGGGGCCACACTGCAAAGTTGTGAAGCCTACAGAATTAGCTGATCGAGTTGCAACTCTTGCAAGGCAAACCGCTGAAAATTATAACGAATCTGCGGTTTAAGACTTTCTCTTCATAGCCGCAATAAAGAACCCCGTAGTTGTACTGTCAGGAATTATACGCATGGCATTCGACAAGTCATTATGTAACTCTTTACCGTTCCAATTCTGCAACGGGGCTATGGAACTTGGTGGGTGAAGTTCACGGGGAAGTTCAATCAATTCTGCATCGATTGAACTTCTCGACAGCACCTTATCTAGCACGCATTCATTTTCTTCTGGAGCGAATGTGCAAGTGGAATACACAACTGTG
The DNA here is from genome assembly GCA_018665385.1 of Phycisphaerae bacterium. Lineage (GTDB taxonomy): Bacteria > Planctomycetota > Phycisphaerae > Phycisphaerales > SM1A02. The sequence continues at coordinate 2,093 of JABJDN010000065.1, forward strand.
CCGCCTACTGTTACACATCGCAATGCTGCAACGAGTAACTGTTCTTGCAGTTTTGCGAGCGTTCTTATTTCCTGCAAATTCCAACGCGATATACGAATCGGTTTATCTGTCCTTATTCGACCCTCGCCACTGCACGGCGCGTCCACAAGCACCCTGTCAAAACAATCGGCATGTGATTGTGCAAGACGTTCGCCAGGACCACAGAGAACTTCAACATTAGTTGCCCCCTGCTGTTGCAGAATTTCGCGAAGGCGATACAACCGCTTACGTGAACGATCGTTTGCTACGAGCATCCCTCGAGTATTCATAATTGAAGCAAGTAATGAGGTTTTGCTTCCGGGTGCTGCGCACATATCAAGGACACGCATATCTGGTGCAACTTGAAGTGCGTATGCTGCTTGCATACTAGATGCTGCTTGAATATACATGCCGCCATCTTCGTACATTGGAAGTTCTTGCAATTGGCGAATTGTGCCCGTTGTAAGAAGGTGGCACTCGGGGCACCACGTCACCGCTTCGGTCTTCATCCCAGCGGAATGCACTTGTTGCAATAACTCTTGTTCTGTGGAGCGGAGACTATTGGGCCTAATAGTTACTGGCTTTGGGGTAGCAAAACTCTGCAACGCTGTTTTGTACGCACTTGGCTCTAATTGTAGTCGCAGCCGCTCGAGCAATGCGGGCGGTAACAATTGTTCTACTTTTGTAACACTACACGTTGTTGGCTCTGTCATGGACTGCTTAGTGTACGACCTGCCTAGCAAAAGAAACGTGAAGTTAGGCCACTATATTCAGAATCGAAATATCGTGATCTAAATTTCCAGTAAGTAGTGGTTCATCAATTCGTATAGCATCAAGTTCGCCAAGTTCGTTGTATCGCTGCAATACGCTTCTACGCGAGCTGCGTGATGTGCTCCGGCCATGCACAATCCGTATTCCAGCAGCGTCTTGCGCCGTATGCCCTCTATCGCGCCAGTTCCACCCTAGATGCAACATTTGGATTCCAATAGAGTCGTTTGATTCGTGTTCAATTCTCATAACCATGTGTATCTCCTAATAATTGAGGATTCTTCAACTGCCAGAGGGAACCCACCATGAACTCCCTCGTGGCACATGAGAAGTATCGTCTATGCCACTGACGACCCTATGTCACCCCTTTGATAGGTTTTTGTTCGGTATTGCATATATTGATGTGTCGTACCAATATCGGCGGAATATGCCACATCTAGGTGGAACGCAAAATAGGAAAGCAGGATGCTTTCTTCTTTGAAGCAATGCCCTGTGCAGGACTCGAACCTGCGACCCGCTGATTAAGAGTCAGCTGCTCTGCCAACTGAGCTAACAGGGCTACAAGGGAAGTGTACCAAGTCTTGGTTTTTTGAACTTAAACCGCTTTCGCATTCTTGGAGGCCACTTCAGAATTGGGCAGATGACCCAAAAGTGGTAAGCAAGTGTTGTAACTTTTGCTGTAACTCCAAGTGGTGA
>JABJDN010000119.1 GCA_018665385.1 Phycisphaerae bacterium
CCCCGGTCTGGACAGGTTGGTTTTTTGTATTTGCCGCCGTATAGGGTTCAGGGTATTAGTATCGCGGGCGAACAAACCGCTGTTCATATTCCAGAGTTAGATGTAGCTTTCGATGTTGGATTGTGTCCCCGCCCCATATTGTCCGCTCCGTTTATTGCATTAACACATGGGCATATGGACCATGTTGCTGGGCTTCCGTATTATTTCAGCCAGCGGATGTTTCAAAAAATGGGTGTCGGCACCTGTATTTGCCATAGTGAAATAGCGAGCGATATTCAATCGATGATGGGCGGGTGGGTCGACCTCGAGAGGCAGTGTACACCTCATAATATTATTCCCTTGGACCCAGAGGGCGAGCACGAAATTAAACCAAACATAATGCTAAAGGGTATCGAGGCTAGCCACACGGTTCCCGCCCTTTCGTATGTGGTTATGGAGCACAGAAAAAAACTACTTGAAAAATATTCTGGACTCCCACAAGAAAAACTGCGGGCGCTAAAACTTGATGGAAATGAAATAACGCAAACATTTAAGATTCCCCTTGTTTCGTGTACTGGGGATACAGAAATGGGTGAACATTTATTCAGGCCAGAATTTGTTAATGCCCCTATTGTTATTACAGAGTGCACCTTCTTTGAAAGTGGTCATAAAAAACGCGCTTCAGTTGGAAAGCATATTCATATTGACAATCTTGCAGAGTTGGTCGATGTGTGGACGGCGAAACATATTGTTATTACACACACAAGCCGCCGAACAAGTCTTGATGCTATTAAAGAGTGTATAAAAGAAAAAATTGGTTGTGATCACGCAAGTAGAATACACCTTTTAATGGACCATAAAGAAAACAGAATGAGATATGAAAAACAAGTGAGTGAACACGAGGGTGTTGTGGTTGGCGGTGATTAAATCATGGTAAATGATTCTTTTGACAACAATACACTTAAGTCTGATTTGCTTGCAATGTTACAGGCTGAGCACCCAACAATGTGCCGCAGGTGGTTTGATGATATACGGGTACTTGGTGTCACGGGCGGAGTAATCTTAATTCAAATAATGGAGCCGGTACAGCTTAAATATCTCCAAAGATGTTGCGTGCAACAGTTTGCTGATGCTGCGCAGTCCGTTACTGGCAGGCTTCTTGGTGTTCGTTTTGTGGGCGACGAGTCTGTGGAAACCCAACCGAGCGCCAGGCTAGTTTCTGGAGATTCTATTACGCTTGGCGCCGCACCAGAAGAAGATATGCTTATAAGCCCGGACTATAACTTTGATAGTTTTGTTATTGGTCCTGGAAACAGGCTGGCGCACGCCGCTGCTACAGCGGTTTCAAGCAGGCCTGGCCAGGCGTATAACCCGCTGTTTATTCACGGAGGTGTTGGTCTTGGAAAAACACACCTTCTCCAATCTATTTGCCAAACCGCAATGCGTCTTCATGGTTCAATGAAAATCTATTATGTATCTTGTAATGGATTTATGACTCAGTTTCTTGATGCTGTACAAGCAGGAGAGATGTCTTTGTTTAGAAACAAGTTTAGGGTGTTTGACATGCTAGTTATAGATGACATTCATGATCTTTCAAAAAGAGACCAGACGCAAGAAGAGTTTTTTCATACATTTAATACATTGTTTCAATCTGGAAAACAAATTGTTTTAAGTTCAGACGCTCCGCCAAGTGAAATTCCGTATTTAGAAGAACGGTTAATAAGCCGGTTTGGCTGTGGCCTTGTGGCGAGTGTTGATCCGCCGGGTTTTGAAACCCGGGTTGCCATTCTTACACAAAAAGCGAAAATGCGGGGCGTAGAGCTAAGCGACGACGTGGCTTCGTATGTGGCGTCTCAACTAGACGCAAACATTCGCCAACTCGAGGGCGCAATAACAAAACTCCAGGGTGTTGCAATGTTAGACCAAGTTGAAATAACGCTGGCTTTGGCTAAACAGGTTATTGGTAGACAGGTGGTTTCTGAACAAGTAAAAAACACTTCTATTCAAGATATTCTTGATTGCATTTCTGGTTTTTACGATATTAAACTTACCGACCTGCTGTCAAAAAAGAGGCACAAGTCTGTTACGGTTCCAAGACAGGTTGGTATGTGGTTATCAAGAAAATACACCAGGTTTAGCCTTGAAGAAATCGGTGGGTACTTCGGTGGCAGAGACCACACAACGGTTATGCATGCAATAAAGTCTATAGATACAAAGCGCGGTGCCGATGGTTTTTTTCAACGGGAAATCACCACGATAGAGTCACAATTATCGGACAAGGCTGGTTCTATTTCCAAATGACAGTCTTGTGGATAAGTCGTGGATTTGTATAAAGCGACACCCATACAAATAGATCGCGCATGGGCGCTAGGTGCGCGATAATCAATCACAACAACCACCTGTGTAACGAATCCACAGCTCAAAGAACAGGTTGTATACAACTACTGGTCTGTATAAGTGTCTTTGTGGGTGATACTTATGTGTGTTTTTTGTTTCTATCCACATACCAACAGATATTATTACTACGAAGACGAGTTATTTATATATATATGAGTCTACATACATTCTGTGGATGGAGTCTCTGTGTTGCTGATTAATGCCCAGGTTCTGAGCGTCTCACCCGCTGCTCCACTATCAATACTCTTAGACGCCATCTTTACACCACCTAGGATGTCTTCTGAGACGCCTGCAAGGAAAAGAGATATACCAGCACTAAATATAATCATATCCCTGACAGCGCCCCCTCGCCCTAGATAAAGAACATTAAAAATAAACTCTGTTGCCTCATCAAGCGTGGTTGCCTGCACCTCATTAATATTCCAAGTAGAAAGCCCAAACTCTTCTGGGTTGATTATTTTTTCAGTACAACCACTTTGATCAACAAACATTATTCGTGTTGGAGCAGACACGGAAACCTCATCTAGACCATCAAGAGCATGTACAACCGCAGACTTTGTTGTCCCACCAGAATAAAGCGCTTCTGCGATTGGTGCAACAAACATAGAATCCCAAACACCCAATAGTTGTCTTCCAGCAGAACAAGGGTTTGTAAGTGGTCCAAGCAAGTTGAAGATTGTTGGTGTGCCAATTTGTTTTCGTACGCGCATTACATGGGCAACAGCAGGGTGGTGTTTTGGTGCAAAACAAAAACAGATTCCAGCATTTTGTAAACATAATTTTTGTTGCGACTGGCTTGCATGGATATTTACACCAAGGCGTTCAAGTACTTCAGCAGACCCCCTGCCTGTTCTTGAAACATTTCCATGTTTAGCGACCCTTGCGCCACAAGAGGCAGAAACAATTCCAGCAGCAGTTGATACATTAAATGTTTTTGGCGCCCCACCAGTACCACAAGTGTCAAGAAGGGTCTCCGGCGAATCA
>JABJDN010000111.1 GCA_018665385.1 Phycisphaerae bacterium
GCACTCAACCTAAGCAACAACTGAACACGTTCGAATTCATTCACCCAATCTTGGATATTTTCTTGAAGTTCATCCTGTGGAATAGGCGCCCCTGGAATGTCGCACGAAGCGCCGAGTTGCCTCTTTGCTATCGCACGGTACCTTGACAATGTCCTGTCGCCAAGCACTGCTACTGGCTCGAAATCTTCCGCCATAAAAATAACAGTCGGCACTCTATTGCCTGCGTTAATTTTGACATGATTTGATAACTCGATTGCTTCGTCTCGATCAAGCCATCGCATTTCTATAATGGGTGAAGCGCTTGCAATTTGCGCCAAAATAGGGCCTTGCGCAGAGCAATCGCCGCACCAAATGCCAGAGAGCACAATCACTTTCATATCACGGGTAAACGAATGCAATAATGCTTCGTGCTCGGCTACTGAAACCTGTTCACCTATGGCATGCCATGGTTGCGCGCGACCGCCGGAATCTTCCAAGTACGTATCGTACGTTGACCCTCGTTCAAACCATCTCTGCAATTCTTCTGCTGGTAATCCTATTGGCATATGTACAGTTTACTCTGGCGAGGGCCAAAGCACCCAATCACCCGTCGAAACGGCACTCCATTTTTGCGCATCCTTGCGATGCTCGCCACCGTTGTCCGTCTGGTTGGATCCTACAGAGTAAAGCACTGGCGAACCGTTTTTCATTTTGATGAGAAACGGCGCTCCGCTCCATGCATCAACAACGCCAGCAGAGGCTAGATCCGTAGGCCACTCACCCGTCTTGTTGAAGACTTGTGCTGCATAGAGCGTAGCGAGCGTTGCGTCTCTTTTTGCTCTTGTGTATTCACCTTGCAAAATGGCTTGATCCAGAGCGGGCATGAGCAAATTTACTAAGAAATATGGATCGATTGTACTACTCGGCGCTTCGTGCAGTTGCTCCCCAAACGCATTTGGCAACGCCATTAACTCATACAGCGGAACCCCGATGTACTGCTCCATAATATCCATTCGCCTGTCGTATTCTTCTCGCAATTCTTTTCTCGATGAAGCAAACACATCAATGATGGGCGCAAACAATGCCGGCGTGAGTGAGGTGACGCTAGAGTCGCCTGTAGAAAATTCTGCTTCCTGCAACATTTGTCCAGACTCTAATGGAATTATATTTCCATCTCCATTTCCATTGTCTGTATATACACGCTGGAGCAAGTCATACATAAGATATCTCTCGCCTATCAATCGAAGCCCTAAACTATCATCAAGATGTATAAGAGTTCGTTCCAATTGCGCAAACTGCTGCTGAGAGAACAGCGTCGGCACGTGCTCTAAAATCTCGCCAATTGTTTTAAATGCGAGTCCATACATGGAGAAACAAAGAAGGTCACTAATTAGGAATGGGTGCTCACGCATATGCGTTCCGATGAAGAGCATTGATTCAATATCCAAAAGACACCTTTCAGCATCTCCTGTAAAAGCCGCTGATTTTGCGTCGCATGCGAGTAATTTTGTCATCTGTCTCATCTCCGCTAGTTGCGGCAACAAAATAGAAAGCACAGACCCGTCATACGGTTCATCATTTTGCGAAGCGAACTGGGCTGGCCAGAGTTCTTTGTCTTCTTCCTGCACTCGACCTTGCAATATAAGCCCCAAGCCATCTTTGTTTGCTCCTGTACGCACAAGAGCAAGGGTATCTATATGTTCTTGTAGCCAAGTTTCAAAATACGCCCAGCCTTCTTCGCTAGGCCATTCTGGTTCTTCCAAATCATTATCGTAGAAAACACTCGAGGGCATTTCATGTTCCTTGAGGGCAATGCTGGCATCTCTGTAGATGGGCCATGCTCTGTCTTCCTCTGGAACTGCTGAAGCAGTCTCGTTTAACTTTGCGACATAGTCAACGCTGATTGTTGCAGAGCGGGTCATTGCTATACCAACCCATGCCCCATATACAAGAACAAAACCAACAAACACACCAACACACCACTTCATTATATGTTTTACCATTGGGGGGCTCCTTTGACCTTCTTGCGATTCATTCTACTCAAAACAAGCAAGGACCACGCACGGATTGATGTAAAAAGGGACTCGGCGTTTATTTATTTTTTTGTAAGGATCCAAGAGCGTTCTAACAGGTCAGAAATGCCTTCCCGAGTAGCGCTCGAAGTAAACACAACTTCTTTCAGACCTAGTTCATCAACAATAGTAGAAATTGCCTCGTCGCGTTCATCCACAGGAAGCAAGTCAATCTTGTTTAACACAACAAGTTCATCCTTCCCAGCAAGTTCTGTTGAGTAATTCTCTAGCTCATCTCGAATAGTTCGATAATTCGTCACCGGATCACTGCCATCAATCGGCATCACATCCACAAGGTGAAGCAAAGCACCAGTCCGTTCTATGTGTTTCAAGAAACGGTGCCCAAGACCAGCGCCCTCCGCAGCGCCCTCTATCAATCCAGGAATATCCGCAACAACAAGCCTTCGATTTGCATCCACATCTGCAATTCCAAGGTGCGGCTGCAGCGTAGTAAACGGATAATCAGCGATCTTCGGCCGAGCCGCAGAAATTGTTGAGAGCAAAGTTGACTTCCCCGCATTCGGCATGCCAACCAAACCAATATCAGCAATAAGTTTGAGTTCTAAATTTAACACGTGCTCTTCAATTGGCGCACCAGCAGTAGTTTCCCTTGGCGTCTGGTTCGTTGCAGATTTAAAATGTTCGTTACCCCAGCCCCCTTTGCCACCCTTCGCAACAACAAGTTCCTGCCCATCAACAGCAATGTCGACTAGCAGTTCACCTGTTTCTTCAAGGTGAACAAGTGTTCCAAGTGGTACTTTTACAATGCAGTCCGAACCATTTGCTCCATGCAATTGACTGCCTTTTCCCTGTATTCCATGTGTTGCACGATAATGAGGACGATGCGTCACAGACAAAAGCGTATCAATGCTTTGGTCTCCAACAAGAATAACGTCTCCGCCATCTCCGCCATCACCGCCGTTGGGTCCACCTTTTGGTATATATTTTTCCCTGCGAAAACTCATGCAGCCATCCCCGCCTTTGCCGCTTCTCACAAAGATTCTGGCTCGATCAACAAGCATGATTACTGTACGCTAACCCAAAACCCTAGTTAGTTTACAGCAGTAAACTGAGGGGACTTTTCGTTAGCAGGAACAATGTCGACGTAGCGACCACGAAAGCGAACTTTTCCTGGTTCTAATGCAAACAATGAATCATCGTTTGCACGCTTCACCAAGTAGCCAGCTTTAAACTTCGTTCCGCATTGGCGAACAATGATCGCACCAGCTTTAGCAGTTTCACCACTGTACAGCTTGATTCCGCGATATTGAGGGTTTGAATCGCGTCCGTTATTTGTTGAGCCACCGCTCTTTTTATGGGCCACAGCATTACTCCTTAGTTCATGAATCCCGAATACGTTCGGGAGCCCCATATTGTACCAATACATGGTTGGAGTTCAACCCCTTTCAGGGTACTCCCGCGCTCTGATTATCTAAAAATCCATTTACTTGCAGCACCATTGCCCGAATACATGGCCCATGTGCTCTCATCGTCTGAAAGTTGACGGACGCTTGTACCATTTACGACAGGTCGCCTCGGAAGTGGCTTCAACAAAAGTTGGTCGACTTCACCATCTACAGCCCAAGAAAGTTGCATTACGCGGTGTAGTTTTTCAGTTTCACCTGTTAACGGGTGAATCACTTCTGCAGTATCGCCACTCACGCCCCCTGCAAATACTTGCACTTGACGAACATCCTCTTCACCAGCTTTCCACATAGCAAACGCGCGAATCGCATGCTCAGGTCCTTGTAGAAGTGGGCCACTTGCATTGGATTGCGATTGCATAAGCGGGTCGCCGAACATTGCAAGTACAGCAAGTTGAACGCGCCTAGGTACATTTTCACCATCTGCAATAATTTCGCCCTTATCGGTCACTAAATCGAATTGAGGAATCCAACGGTGGTCCTCCTTCGTTTCATTCGTCACTTCGTACACGAGCAACCAAAAACCGTCTCCAGTTTCACTATCTCGGTAAAAACGCAAGTCGCTTACGTCAAGGCGAAGTTGCCAACGATGCGCACGGTCTGAAGCAACAGGGTGTGCAACTCCTGACTGGGCAAGCGTAGCAAGAATAAGTGTACATGTAATGAGTAATAATCGCATATGGGATTCTCCTAGCAATGTGTCATTCTAGCAGTAGGATACGCAGTTGTGACCATAGTTCCAAAGAATAGACATATAGATGCTGCAACTGCAATCGTAGGTTCTCCACAGCGTGCCAAGGCACTGCTGAATGGCCTTGCTTGTAAGCCTTCAGACACGTACATGTTTCTAGCGAATGGGCGAAAAACGTACACAGAATCATTGCTTTTGCTACAAAACGTTGGAAGAAGCACCACGTTTCTTGCAACAAGCCCACAGCGTACAGAGCAAGTACAACCAGTCAGCCAACTGATCAAGGAAGGCGTCGAAGTTGCATTGAAATCTCAAACTAGGCTTGCACAAGCCATCATGGGGCCGCAAGAACCGCTCCTAGAAGAAGCATTTGAAAACGCTGGATTTGCTCCCCTTTCGATGCTGCATTCGATGGAAAGCCTCTTGGACGGACCAATTCCAAATGAAATAAGTGGAGCAAACGAATTGGATATCTTGCCCTACTGTGATTTGAGCGAGCAAGAATTGCAAAAAGTACTTGTTAGTACCTACAAAGGCTCGCTAGATTGCCCAGGTATCCACGGCATTCGACCAGTAGAAGACATAATCGCCGGTCACAAAGATTCGCCGCACTACGACGATTCGTTTTGGTTTATAGCAAAGCTACACAAGAAACTTGCAGGTGTACTTTTGCTAACTCCTTTGCCAGAAGTAAGATGTATTGATATCACATACCTGGGAGCTTCGCCACATGCCCGCGGAAAAGGAGTTGGAAACTCCTTGGTTCGCAAAGCGTATGAAGTGGCGCAAGATTCTCAATACAAAAGAATATCCCTCGCCGTCGATGCCCAGAACACCCCTGCTATACACCTTTATCAACGATGGAATTTTAGAAAAATTGGGCAACGATTTACGATGATTAAAAAGTTGTTCTGAAGTTGTCCACAGCTTGTCGACAATTGTGCATAAATGCAAAATGAAATTTTCTGACGGTGCGTTGACCTAGGAATTAACTAGAGTTACATAAATTCAGTCACATAAAACAACTGCGCGATGAGAGCGATATTGCACAAAGTAGATGTATTCCTGTACTCTTTGCAAACTGCTCAAGGACGAGCGTTCTTCACCCCTCCCCTGAAATGTATACATTCCAGCAAGGATGAACGATTGCCAGAAGGACTCTTTTACAACTTTTTTGAATCTTCACCGGCATGTTTCTACATTCGGTTTGGTACCTTCGCTCTATGTCCCAAGAACAGTTTTCGCCAATTGAACTCCAACTCAGAGAACATCTGAGTAATTCTATTGGGCAACGCAAATACCAAATGTGGTTTTCAAATACCGCTATTGAATGCGGTGAAGAAAAACTTGAAGTTATTGCTCCCACAAAACTTGCAGCAGGTCGTATTAACGATCGCTTCACAAGCGAATTGCATCAAGCAGCAAAGACTTCATTTGGAAAAGATGTCGCAGTACTAGTTTCGTACGACAATACATTGCAACAACAAATTTCCATTCCAAGCACGCGAGTACAGATGGATACACCAACCAAAGTACGTCGAAGTAAGTCGCTACTTACGTTTGACGATTTTATTGTTGGCACATGTAATCAACTTGCGTTTGCTGCTGGTAAACAAATAACACAGGAGGAAGGGCGCTCCATTTCACCGCTCTTTATTCATGGAGCATGCGGAGTTGGCAAAACACATATCTTGCAAGCAATTTGCAGCATGGCTTCTAGAACTACAAAAAGCAAAGTACGGTACGTTACTGCAGAACAATTCACAAATGAATTCATAGCAAGTTCTCGCAGTGGTGAATTCTCGCGCTTCCGAGCACGGTATCGAAACCTAGATTTGCTTGCTATTGACGACGTTCATTTTGTAGCAAACAAAGTGAAAACACAAGAAGAACTCTTACATACACTCGATACAGTTGGCTTACGTGGCGCCCGTCTTGTTCTTGCTTCAGACGAAGACCCAAGGCACATTAGAAGATTAAACCGCGCCCTTGCAAACAGACTTGTCGCAGGCATGATTGCTGAAATTCAACGCCCTGACCGAGAAACACGGTGCAACATCATTAAACAGTTAACAACTAAACATCGTATCTCGATTACTGACGGTGCTGTGGAACAACTTGCGAGCCAAGCTGTTGGCTCAGTTCGTGAAATAGAGGGGAAAATCACAAGACTACGCGCAACAGCATCTTTACTTATATCCTCTGACAAAGAAATTATTGATGTCGAATCCGTCAACAGATTACTGAGATGCACACCGCCAACTTCGTTGCCGATTCGCATGCACCATATTCTTGAAGTAACATCAAAGCGCGCAGGCATTCCAGTAAACGAACTAAAAGGCTCATCAAGAGCATCAACGATCGTATTCTGGAGAAGCATAGCATCCTATCTTGGGCGTACTCTGACGTCGCAAAGTTATCCTGAACTCGCGATTGCAATGCACCGAAAAAACCATTCCACTGTACATGCTGCAGTGAAACGAATAACGGAGCTACTCGAGAACACGAACACTGCTTTGAAGATGAAAAATGAGAATATCGATGTAAAAGAAACCATCGACCAACTAACGTGGGAAGTACGCTCTAAAGCGAACGAATGCGCACAAGAGAGAAGACCGTAACTCCAAATGGATTTGGATACCGGATTTATGGCTTAGGAGAAGCAGGTCAAAGGATCTGACTGCTTCTCCGGGCCATTTTACACATTGAATATGCTTGTTACTGCTACAATCGTGTTATGCGTTGTACCGTTGCCATTCTTGTTTCAATCTTATGCACCCAAGCATTTGCATCTAACGATAGCGATCACACTGAAGCGGCACTTCGACAGTTACACAGAGCAACAACAACACAACCTAATGGACAGCATTTATTGAATTTGAGCGCGCTACGCGCATTGAAAGATCCAGATTTACGTCCCTTCTTTAACCAATTTTCGCAACATACCGATTGGCATGTGCAAGTGCACGCGGTTCTTGGCATAGCTGAACTGAGCAATGACCATACAATTGACCCTTGGCTTGTGCAGCAAATTTCTCCAACAGCCCGCGAGCATGTCATTGCACAAGCACTTGACGACGGTTTATTCCAACAAAAACAAATTGAAGTCCTTTTGCAATGGCCGCCCCTCGAAACTGCACCACGACTTCTTCTTCTAGCCGATTTGCAATTATTGCAAGGTACAAAAAATGAAGCCATGCTCAAAGAGCTTACGAACAATACAGATTTAAGTGTTGCCATGTTTGCTGCGTTATTGTTAGGCGACCCTACCGCAATACAAACGACAACGCAAAGTTTGCGTCGTGCAACCAACGCTGATAAAAGTGTCGCCTTAGCGAGAACCCTTCAACTTGTCAGGCAGTACAAATTAAAAGATGCAAGCCCTTGGCTTCAATCGTTGCTCGAAGAAAATGCCGTTGCTCTTTCTGAAGACGAACGGTACTGGGTGCTGTATTCGATGCTAAGCGTAGATCCATTAGTTGGTGAAGCGTATTGGAGCCGGGCATTTCCAGAAGAACCAACACGAAGAAACCAAGCCAAATACTTGCTTTTGCTTCTTGAAGCTGGGCTTACACCAAGCGACGAACAGATTACGCGATTACATATTGATCTAGAGGATCCATTGCTCGGCCTTATGGCACGAGCGGGTCGCGTAAATCGACCAACATCTATAGTGACAACTTCTGATGTTACCTCTCTAATCAAATTGGTAAGCAAGGGGCACCGCGGTTCTGCAGAATGGGCATTTCGAGTAGCAAAGAATCACCTTTCAGATTCCCAAGCGGAACGGTTCTATATGGCGCTCTCTGTCATACCAGAGAAAGCAAATGCGATGCGGAAAGCTGCAGCAATCAAAGCATTCGTTCAACTTATAGACGTAGCGCCAGCGAGTGCATGGAACATTCTCGAACAAGCAGATGACAATAGCGAACAGCAAAAACACTTGTTGTTAGCAATGTTACAAAATCCAAATAAGGACATTGTCGAACAAGCAACAAAACTTCGAAGAAATGGACTCAACAAAGCGGACGTCATGACGCTACTTCTCATAGCTAGAGGGTCCGGCCCGCTGCCAGATATTGACCAAGAATACTTGGGTATTATTGCTGCAGGTGGTGGGCACTTAAGCCAATCCCTAGAAACGCAAGCAGCTTGGCTGTATCTCAAACGGATGGGGCTTGCAGACCACGCACTAGCGGCTGTAAGCCCAGAATAGTTCTATTCCTGTGTCTTCCCAAATCCCTTTAAGTTGTGCAGATATTACTGGTCGTGAAATTAGCGCTGCAAGTGATGCCCTCCGTGCAGAGCAATTAGTTTTCGGCCCTTGGACAAAACGATTCGAAAAAGCAGTCGCTTCTCACGCGGGCAGTACCTTTGGAGTTGCAACACATTCTTCGCATAGTGCGATGCATGTCGTTCTTGAATCTCTAGGCATTCAGCAAGGCGATGAAGTGATTACACCTGCATTCGCATTCCCTTCTGCAGCAGCAACTCTATTACGAATGGGCGTCACGCCCATCTTCGCTGACTGCGACGCGCGAACACTCAATATGGATTGCAAAGATGTCTCTGCAAAATTAACTGACAAAACAAAAGCTATTATCGCAACGCATACTTTTGGAAATCCTGAGGGCATCGAAGCTATTGCGCGAGTTGCACAAGAACAAGAGATAACGCTTATAGAAGATGCGGGGCAAGCGATTGCAAGCAAAATCAACGGCAGGAAAGTTGGCTCTTTTGGTAGAGCCGCTGTGTTTGCCTTTCATTCTTCTACGCAGTTAACTAGCGTGCAGGGTGGCGTTATTACTACTGACGATAATATGCTCGCTGAAAAATGCAAAGCAAAACGGAACCATGGATTCGTCTGTGACCCTTCGCATGCAACAGACGAGTTGCACCGCGTACGAACTGATGAATTAATGCAATCTATGGGACATGGATACAGAATCAGTGAGGTGCATGCTGCCGTTGGAACAGTACAAATGCAACGCCTTGATGAAATCATGGGCCGCCGAGATCAATTGGCAAAATGGTATATACAAAAACTATGTGGCGTTGCAGAAATCATGTGCCCAACTATTGCACCAAAAGTAGAAATGAGCTGGGAAGGTTTTGTTGTACGTGTGAACGATAGCTATTCACGTGATGACCGTGATGAACTCATTCGGGGGTTACACCGCCATGAAATTGGCGCAGCGGATTACTACCAATCTATCCCTTCGCTACCACTCTTTGAAACAGCATGCAACGCAGCAGATACTTGTCCTGTTGCGAATTCGATTTCCAAACGTGTTTTGGCATTGCCGTTCTATACTTCCATGACAGAACGCGAAGTCGACATCGTCTGCCAAACTCTTGAGCTTATGCTCACCCGCGGTTCTTTCACCAATCGTTAAGCTTGAACTGCCTGTTGTATTTGTCGCTCTACTTGAACAAAGGGCATTTCAGCCGGCTCTTTTTGGATAGAACTACTTGCGATAGCACGTAGAACTTTGACTTTATGTTCTCCCTGCAACGAATCGATTGCGAGCCTTGCTTCGCAGTGCCCTAATGCAAGAATGATTTTTGCCTCTTCATGCGCTGTATAGATTTTCTGCATAATTACTGTCTCGCCTTCACGCCTTTTGCCGAATACGTGTCCCGAAATCATGATGGCGAGTAGAACGCCAAGGGTTATCCCTTCCCGAATGTAGGACTCGTCCACTTGGCCTTGGAATATCTGCTTAGGTCGCCTTGCACTTGGCATATTTGCAACGATTGTCGCAAGTTCATCCAAATGAATGACTGGAGCATCGTTGCCAGCCACAAATTGGTCCCAAAAAGGTTCATGCATTGCATTTGCTGGCGAAGCAACGGTGGTACGCAGGCATAAGACCAACGCACACAAGGCGAAGATGTAAAACGTGTTGTTTCTTGAGGTATCTTTCATACGTAAAACCTACGAAGATATCGGCGTTATTGGACGCAAAACCTTATTATTGAGTGCTCTTTGCATTTCCTGATCGTAAAAGTAGAAAGGCAAATCCCACAAAGAGAAACATAGGCAAAAATAGAGCCACTTGCTGCAAAAATGAAGTTGCATGCAACGGTTCAAGTGTAAGTTCGATAGCTGGAGATTGCCTTCCGCTTGGCCAACCCATGTCTACAACAGTGGTTGTTCCATTTCTCTCGACGCTTACTAAGCTTAATCCTTCTGGCGAGGGTACTACAGACCAGCGACCTTTTGGTATTGAGAACGTCGCAATCAGAATACATTGCTCTTTTTGCAATCCGAACACTTCCCCATCGCCATCATGCTCAGTCACAAGGAGCAACCAATCGTTTTTCTGAATAATACTACCAAGGGTGCCAGTGAACTCTCGCAGGCCTTGAGATTCCCACTCACCATTGCCGTATTGCCAAACATGAGCGCCTTTCTTCGTTGGCACAAAAGCAAGTAAATTGTTTTTGTACACTATCGTTCTCGCATCTTTTTCTTTAAGCACTGGCAATTCTTCCCAATTGTGCCCATCGTATGTAACTACTTGCAGAGACGACCCCCCCACGTTCAACGCAAGTACATCTCCCCACTGGTGCAGCCCCCTCAATTCCAATTGCGTTTCGTACGTCGACTGCAGTGATGCATACAATTCGCCCGTTGGTTTGTTACGCATGGCGTACAGCGCTATAGCATTCCGTTGATCAACAAACCATAGTTCATTGTTGTACAAAGTTAATGCCGTTGGTCTTCTAAGAAACGATTGCAAAGAGGCGTATGTTGTTGTAGAAGTACGAGCACAAATGGAATACTCTAACCCTTTTGCCTTTGCATCAAATTGTATTTGCGCAGGGTTCCTATCACCTACAAACCAAATACCGTCCTCAGCACCCGTTGACGCTAAGGGTTGAAGTGAAAAAACGCATGCCATGAAATAGCTAAGCACCACTTACTCTCCCCTCATAATATGGACAGGCTTGAGGGCATTTTTCAAAAACTCGAGATCAAAGACACGCTCCATTGGTTCGTCTTCCACAATAGTAGACAGCGAAGAAAAAATGATTTTTATCTCTGTATTTCCTTGATTATCTCGGATGTCAATGTTGCCGCCTGTGATTGGCCAATGCAATTCATGCAGATTGTCAATTTCGACGCGTATGCCTTCTATGTGCGTTGCCTCTGCTTTGTGTTTTCCTGAGCGCATCGAAATATGCAACGGACGATTATCTTCTATGGAATACGTAGCGCTCCATGTACGACTTGTTTTATCGATGCTTCGGAAGACTCCATCTTTAACAGTTGCATTGCACTCTGGAACAGGCACTAGGCCAAGTAGAACCAGAGCAACATCGATGTCGTTAAACATCCCTTGCTTGCCTCCAATTCTTAGCGTGGGCTCGTCTTCCATAAGATTAAAAAACCAAAAATCTTTTCCTTCGCCACCAAACCAAGCGAGTAGTTCTCCTAATTTTGTAACTCGTAATGAAACTGAGTTGCCCTGTTTCCAAAAGTCGAGTTCGCCTTGCTCTTTATGGTTCCCATTTTCATCAGACCATGTAAACTCGATTGCCCCTCTGCCTACAAGTTTTTGAAAATGTTGCGTTCGTTTCATCTCAGGTGCAGCAACTTCGTCAACAGTTTGTTGATGGACAAAGGGCGCGGGGCCCTTCGATGCACACGAACTACATGCAAGAATACATAGAATAAAAACTCGAATCACAGGTCACCTTGCAGAATTTCACCTAATTGCTCAGATAAATCTTGGATTTCTTCCTCTGCAATTCCAGGGTTTTTCACCTGTATTGGCTCGCCATCGGTACCTGCGAAGCGCAATAACCAGAGTTCTCCACCCTCTATTTCTTCACGACCTACTAGTTTCAGCTTCCTTTTACGAATTAAAACGAGGGCGAGAATGTACCGAAATGCAATTCGTTGAGGCTTTTCATCATCGGAAAGACGATTGAACAAATCAACGAGAACCTCGTCGTCTATCTGAATATCAGGCTTTTTGCCCCCTTCAGGAACGGTATAACGCCAATAACTGAATAACCGCTCGGGTCTATCGCCCCTTTCCCACGCGGCAACACTGTAATCAACTCGGTCGAAGCCTTCGTCTTCCTCGCGTTCGATGAGCGTTGCAAACGCTTGCTGGCTAGGTTCTAGAGAATCGCCTGTTGAAGCACAGACGCCTGTTGGTCGTGAGACCCCTTGTGAATTTCCAAATCGTGACATATATGAGAATCCTACGGTATCAGCGTATAATTTGAGGGCATGTCTTGGACTATTTTTGGTTACGACGTTTTTGAGACCCTAATCGAGTTGCTCGTCATCTGGCTGAGTGTTTTTTTAGCATTCCGTTTTTTACAAGGCACAAGAGGCGGCGGTGTCATTAGAGGCCTTATAGTTCTGCTTTTTCCGCTTTGGATATTGCAAGTCATCGCAGACTGGACTGGACACTTCGACAGACTCGACTTCTTCGCAGAACAATTCTTAACGTATGTACTCTTGTTATTAATTATTATTTTCCAACCAGAGTTACGCCAAGCTGCTGTTAGAGTTAGTCAATCAGGGTTGTTCGCACGATTTAGAAATATTCGAACTGTAGGTAACTCAACTATTACAGCGATTGCAGATGCTTCCGTTTTCTTAAGTAAGAATCAATTTGGAGGACTCATTGCAATTGAGCGTGAGAACAATACCACTGATCATATTGTTGGTGGGCAACCTCTTGATGCTGAAGTAAACTCGCCTCTTATAAAATCTATTTTCTGGCCGAACAATCCATTGCATGATTTGGGTTGTATTGTCCATGGCGATAGAATCGTAAAAGCAAGCGTGCAATTTCCACTAGCAGATGGCACTGCAATGTTACCAACTGATTTAGGTTCAAGGCACCGCGCTGGAGTTGGACTTTCCATGCGTTGCGATGCGTTGGTTATTATCATCAGCGAACAAACAGGAAATATTTCTTTTGCTGATCATGGAAAACTCATCCCTGTTGAGCGCGATGATTTAGAAACTGAACTTATGGCTAGGCTGAACCCAGGCGAAGAAACTCTATCTGAAGTAAACACAGCGGATACTACTAAGAGCAATCCTATTGCGGAGCAAACTGAATGAAGCGCAAAGACGACACCTTAGCCATCGTATTTGTAACCGTACTTACAGTGATAATTTGGATTTGGTCGGCTACTCGAACTGAAGATACTCGAAATATAAGCACCACGCTGCACTTCAAAGCACCAGAAGGTTCTAGTGTGACAATTACACCCGAATCAAAACCAGTACGTCTTACGTTCAAAGGACCTCGGGCATCTATTGATACCGTCGAAGAACTTTGCGCTAACGGCTTGCATATACCTATCTCACTTGAAGATGGCGATGCAACAATCAATGCAACAACAACCGTAAACGCTATCGACGCAGTTCGCATCTCGGGCGCCGTCGTAATAACTGCTGATCCAAGCACGTTCACGATACATGTGCAATCCCTCGTAACAGTTGAAGCTTCAGTACAATTTTCTTTACCAAGCGTGCAAGTGAGTGGCGACGTTACTGTAGATCCGTCTACTGTCCTTTTACAAATCCCAACGGAGATTCGCAACTCTATGGCAGAGTCGATAACTGTAACTGCAGTTGTCGATGACAACGTGCTGGCAAAACTTGAGCCTGGAATAGTTCACACACAAAGCGCTGCTATAACATTACCTGATTACTTAGAAAACAAAGGCATTATTGTCGAGCCAAATAGGGTTTCACTATCGTTTAAAATACAATCAAAAACCGGCAAAACAACATTGCCCCAAGTTCGGGTTTTAATTGCAGCGCCAGCAGAAGATTACTCTGAATACGCGGTTTCACTACCTGTAAAAGTTATCCCAAATGTTTCCATTGAAGCAGATAATGAACTTATTGCAAACATTGCATCAGGCGATGTGACTGTGTACGCTATTGTTCGACTAGCTTCGCGCGATATGGAACAACAGATTACTTCAAAACTCGTCACGTCGTTTGTGGCGATGCTCGAAGACGGCACTGGTGTGCAAGTGCAAGCAACTGTTGAGGACATCTCTGTACTTGATGTTGCTCTTGCTATCACGCCTGTTGTTGCTCCAACCCCGTAACGCAACTTTGCTCTCAGTCCAGTTAGCGCAAACTTCTAGCAGAGTAAGCCATTAGAACACTCTACGCCCAGTTGTGAGCAAAAACAACGCTTCAAAATAGCACTTCAATTGTATACGTATGCAAGAACCAGTTACAACCAGCGACTAGCAAACCATGCCTTCTTGCCTCGGCGAAGCAAGATAGTATTTCCATGAAGCAAATCCTCTGTCTGCAAAACACGGTTGACAGCATCATCGCCGGCAATCTTTTCGCCGTTAATTGCTACTGAGCCATTCTTTAAAAATTCACGCGCTTCGCGCTTACTTTGACACAATTCTGTTTGAGGGAGCACCTCTACCAGCGAGGCTTGTTCGCTCCCCAACGATGCTTTAGGAAATTCTCCCGCAGGGACTTCTGAGAATACTTCGCCAAGCATCTTTTCATCAAGCGAAGTGATATCGCCACCAAATA
>JABJDN010000087.1 GCA_018665385.1 Phycisphaerae bacterium
CCTGCATCTTTCAGAGCAGCCTTCAGCGCGCGAGTTTGTAACTCAAATGTCCCCTCGTCTTCGCTGCAATACCGTCTTTCGATAATGCCTGTTCGCTGCTCGATCCAATCTGGATCAACGCCAAAACGCGATGCCAATTCTTCGTTGCCTAAAATATTATCTGGAACAGATGAACCAGAACCAAGAATTCGAACGCCGCAATTTGGAAGGGTCATACAAGACTCAATTCTTCAATCGTGGCAAGTTGTTCAACCATGTGTTTGTTCACTCCGGAATCTGCAAACTGCTTCACCCTTGTAATCGCGTTTGTAATTGTTCTTGCTTCTGAACTGCCGTGACAAATCATACTGATGCCGTTAACACCCAGCAATGGGGCTCCGCCATATTCGTGATAGTCATACTCTGCATAAAACTTTTGAATTACAGGCTTGAAAGCTTCTGCTAATGCTGGGTCTTCGGCAACATCAGATGCGATTTTCTTCAGCAAACCTGTTGCTAACCCTTCGGCAAGTTTAATACTTACGTTTCCAACAATGCCATCTGTTACAACAACGTCTGCACCACCATCAAACAGTGAGCGACCTTCGATATAACCAACAAAGTTAAGCCCGGGAACCGAGCGCAACATGTCTCGCGCTTCTTTCAGGTTATTCGTACCTTTTTGTTCCTCGCCACCCACATTCATGAGTGCGACGCGAGGGTTTTCAATCCCGAGAATTCGTTTTGCATAGACCTTGCCCATGACGCCATACTGGGCGAGATGAACAGATTTTGGCTCGATATTCGCGCCAACGTCTACGAATGCAACCGTCCCTGCGAACGTTGGCACTGCTGCTGCAATACCTGGACGATGCACGTTTGGCAACCGTCGTAAATACATTTGGCTACCTGCAACAAATGCACCTGTGTTTCCTGCTGAAATGACTGCATCAAGAGGGTTCTCTGCTTTTCGGGAACCGGCTTTGCACATGACTACGAGTGAACTGTCTTGCTTGCTTCGCACAGCATCCACAGGACTTTCATCCATCGCAATAAGTTCAGTAGTTCCTACAACTTCAACACTTGCAGGACCAATGTCCGTGTTTGCGATTGCTTCTTTAATAATCGCTTCATCGCCGTACAAGACAACAACATCGTCTTTAGTTAATTGTGAAGTTGCTAGCAGCGCACCTTCTAAAATAGGGTGCGGAGCGTTATCGCCCCCCATCACATCAACGCCGATTCGCATGTACTGTTACGCCTTAGTGGCTTTTACTTGAAGACCTGGTCGTACAAAACCACAACTTGGGCACGAACGGTGGGGCAAGCGATTGCTGCCACAGTTAGGACATGTAGTCAAGTTAATGCTGTTAAGTGCGTGGTGTGAGCGACGCTTTCGCTTACGCGCAGGGGATGTTCGTAGTTTTGGGAGCATCGTTCTATACCTTCTTCAAAAATGACTCATTGTGAGTCGTTGGTTGAATGCGTAATTGTAGCAAAATTCGAACCAATTCGCCACAACGGCACAGAACTGCATCCCCTCACTTTTTTGTGCCATGTAACGTTTTCAGACCGAATAGGCTATTTTCAGGCAATTCGCATGGCATTCGTGCATGTGCCCCCACGTTTGATCGATAAAAAAACAGGCACCTTACGGTGCCTGTTTGTAATTTTGGTTAAAAGTAAACTCAACTGCTTGGAATAAAGTGGAGCCAATCACCGAATAGGAATTCGAGGCGGGCTGCCAACAGTGCGATACGTCCCATCACGGTGTACCCAAAGGAAGCACCGAATGTAATCATGAGGAACCAAATGCCGATGCGAGCAGCCTTCCCTACCAAGCCTTTATGCTCAATCGAGAAGAAGAAATATACCATCGCTGTAAGCGTCGCAATAGTCAACAGAAACGCATTGAAGGTTGGCCAGAGTTCAAAACCGTTCTCTCCAGTTACCCAAAGCGGAACAATTCCAGCCTTAATTTGTGCAACAAGGTCTGCTTCGACATAACCAATCATACGATACCCCGCAGTGATGCCAATAAAGAATGCTATTGGCCAGCGGCTAATCCAACCACCTGATGGTGCCAGTTGGAACAACAACATAATGATGAGCAGAGCAGGAACAATGTACAACCATTGCGTACCTGCAGAAACATCCATGCCTGGAAGGAACAGAGACTGCACGGTGTCTGGCATTAATTTGCCCCACAAGTTTGGAACGAATACATCCCAAAGTCCAATGACCATCACATAGGCTGCAGATGTTCCTACAACCATTGCCTCAGCAAATTTGTATGCTGGATTGTCGCCAACAAGGAACGAAAGAATAAACAACGTAAACATTGCAGCAACCCAGAGGCCAATTGTCCTCGACCAACTCAACGAAGCTGAATCACTTTCAATAACCTCTTGTGTAAGTTCGCTATCTGGAACAACATCGTAGGTAGTCCATTCTATGTCGCCGTCTGCTGGGGTTGCAGTAGCGGAGTAGCCACCGTCGTCATCAAGTGTGAATGCATGATGTTCAGGAGTTACCCAGACTTGGCCTGTTCGAGAAGTACTCATGCTATAGATCAACATGATTGCACCGATGATGAAAATAACTCCCCATATCAATGCATTTGATTTTTTTGGTGTGTCAGTACTCATTACGCGAGACCTCGCTTTCTACTAACAAAGAAAATCCAATTACCGATGATAATTAAAACAATCATCAGACTGTGTGCGACCAACTGGGGTCCCATCCTTCGTTTTGCTTCTTGAGCTTTAGGATTATCCGCGATTGATGGGTATGCCTCATCGATCGCGGCTTCGTATTCTGCAGCCGCTTTAATCGCGCCGAGCACGCCAGCGAGTTGCTCTGGAATGTATGGATACATTTGTGGTGCTTGCACGCCCGTGCAACCTGAAACAGTTTTGATACCAAATGGCGTTGCAGCAAACTGCACCCATTGTTTTGTACCAGGGTCACCCGCTGAAACATTCACAATCAAATCCATATCTTGAATGTTCTTTATGTTCTTTGTTAGCGGGATGTCATCTAATGGAACACCTTTGGAGTCCATTGGGAACATACCGCGAAGGTCTTGTGTAATCATTCGGATAACTGCTTCGCCACCAGCTTTGTAATCGAACTTGACGTAATCGACGCCGTACACCAAATTTGGGTACTCGCTCTCAATTGTATCAATGCTCAAGTCAACCATTGGTGAACCAAGAGGCCAGAGTGCCATGTAGAATTGCTTGTGCCCTTTGATAGAACAATGCCGAGTAAACGCTTGCGCCATGGGTAGGAGCTCTCCCTGCGATGCAGGGTCAAAGTCGTAGGACAACAAGATGTTTGAGCCATCTGGCAATTCGTCAATTGAATCAAAAACCATTTTGGCTTGCTTTGAAACAACTTCAGGAAATACAGTGCCGAAAAGAATGGGAATAGTCACTGCCAAGAACATTGACAGGAAAATCCAACGACGATCTAAGTTTTGGAGTGTATGTAACATGATTTAATCTTGCCCCAAGTATGATCGGTCAACGCCGAGTAGGATTCGTAGTGAAGTTGCAACAACGCCAAGTGCGATACCAATCGTAATAGCCCGCGTGCCTCCGGTATTTGGAATCTCCATAATCCAAACAGTCAGATTATCAAAGCGTAACCATTGCATGGATTCTGGAAGCCAGCCTTCAAAGAGCCAAACGCCAGCGTACGTGCGACCGAGCAAGACAACACCTGCTGTAATCAGAAGCAAAGTAGCCTCTGTATTTTTTGCGCGGAATGCGCGGAATGCTGCCGTTGCCACATAGAACGCAAGCATCGCAAACATCATCGATGTCAAAGGCACGACCATGTGTTGGTAAATCCACCACAATCCTGAACCGCTTTCAAGGTAATACCCTGACCAAGCGTAGTCGGGAGTTAACGGGTTTGGATTCACGCCCATTTTGAACATACCAATAATGAGTGTCGCAATAAAACAAACTATGGTCACTACTGAGTAACCCCAGCCTTTGCGTTGTCCAGAAACTTTCATAAGGTGAAGTTTCAACAGGTTTCCACCACCTAAAATCATGGCGCCAACTGCAAGAATATTAAACCATTCTTGTGCAGTTAAGCCCCAACTCTCAGCGAAGGGAATGAAATTTGCAATAAGCAGAACGAAGCCTGCGACAATTGCAATAATGAGTGGGACTGTTCTTTTCACGAGTCATCTCCCTCTGTGTCTGTGTTGCCGCCACCAAAGGAACCAAGCCCCTCGCTACCGAGCATATTGTTGTTTATGTATCCGAGTGCGCCACTCCCAAAACCTGCACTCTCTGTTGATTGAGTAAGCGACACTGTTGTAGCGAAGAAAAGGCCGATGACCAGAATCAAAACACTAAAGAATTTGCCGTAATCTTGACCCTTCAGTGAACCGATTTGTAAAGGGTCACCAGAAAGGTACGCAGATGCAGCAAAGAACTCTTCGCCAATCAACGTATAGTCGCAAGAAGCAACAAAGAACGGCAACTGACTCGGCATCGCTGTGCCTGCGACTTGAATTGCGCCGATGAAGTTGCCGGTTTCAGCAAGAATAAGTGATTCTGCATAAAAACCACCCATGTAAATACATGCTGCTGGCTCTTCGCGAACCATGTAGCCAGTCACGCCAGCAACAAATGCAAATTGTTCGTCTGTTAAGTAGTGAATTTTATCTGGCTGGTACGCGTCTGGAGCACCCGCTGCGAGATACGCCGATTCCACTGTTTCACGGGCTGCTGCCATAACTAACGAGCGGCAAGTTGGCACTTCAATTTGCGCGCCATACTCCGCTGCAGTTTTCGCAACTCTCGACAGGACTGTTAACCCCGCAAGAGTCTGGATTTCGTTGATATCTTGAATACCAGTAACAAACAATACAGGACGTCCCATTTCTGTCGCACGACCAACTGCTTCGTCAATCGCTTCAAGGCCAGCAATTTTACGCACCCACAATGTCTTGCCAGACCGTGCTTCATTAATAAAATACGCAACGAAACCGCCAAAGACCAGCATAAATATCGCAAGCCACGCTTTGGAAGAATCAAACATTTGCATTTCAGGAACAACTGTAGTAGTTGCTTCAACCCAATTTGAAGCATCGCCTTGATTATCAATTGCACAAATACGGTAGTTGTATGTCCAACCCAATTCTACAGTTCTGTCTACAAAGCTAGAATCGCCCGCTCCGGCTTCAGTGATTACTCTCCATTGAGAATCCTCACCATCTACTTCCTTGCCATTTGCATCCAGTGTGGTGATTCGCTCCACTGAATACGTCGCAACTATCGTCGAGGGATCTACCAGCGTGACATCTGCGAGCAAGGGGTTAAAAATATCGGTGTTCGAAAGAGACCATTGAAGGTCTACCGATTTACCCGAATCATCAGGCGTGTCTTGAACAGACAAATCGCTCGGTGGTGCGGGTGCTTGTGCAGTTGCAACATTCGCTAGAGCTAGCGTTGCAAATACAGCGGTTATGAACGGTATTCGTTTTCTCATACGTGCTTTCCAGGGTTTCGGGATGTAGTTTGGTTAGGCTTCAATAAGTTCAACATTCGCTCTGGGCACAATAACCGATTCCCCACTTGTTAGTTCAACTTCAAGGACTCGAGCCTTTGAACCAGAACCAAGAACATGCGGGTCATGCGGAAGTGCTTTAACTTTTCCGAGCATTCCAAAGTAAGGATCACGAATAATTCGTAGAGGCAAGCCGATATCAAGGTACCCGCCAGCATGTTCGGACTCCTCTTCGCAATCCCCTGCTTCTAAAGGAATTATGATCTCTGGGCGCATTACGCCAGCGCGGATTTGCGTCGCACCATTCACGGATGCTTCTTGTCCTTCAAACCGCTTTAGAAGAGTAAAGGTACGCGTAGCCATTGCAATATCGCCAAAGCCTTCCGTCACGATGACTGTGATGCCTTTTTTCTCACTGCCAGTAATCGCCACACCAAGATCGTACCCAAGAAACTCTTTTAAATCTTGGTCGTCCATACCGCCGCCAATAAGTGCAACGGCTCCCACCTTGCGAGCGGCTTCAATTGCATCGTCGGTAAGGCGAGCGCCACCTATGACAACGCACCCCTTCATATCTGCAGTAATGTTTTCAGCGGTTACCGTTTCGTCGCAGTTTTGAACGGCTAACTTTATTGGGCCACTCGTTTCACCACCGATACCGAAGATGCCTTGAATGAATGCAACGTCCGTTTCGATAGTGCAACCAATTTCAGGGTTCACAGCAGTAACTTTGCCCGTTACATATGCTTTCACTTCTACGGGAATATCTGGACCACGAAGAATGACTTGGCCTGTAACCTCCGACACAGTTTCAATTGTGCCCGTGTACGGGGACTTATAAATCTTTTTAAACTTTCCAAAGAAACCCGCTGTCTCAGCAAGTGGTTCGCCCACTGTAACTTTCCCGCCTTCTTTTTGAAGCATCAAACTTGCAACATCTTTCGGTGGGACAGCAAGAAGGTTTGCCATGTTGAGTGGATATACATCGCCTGGCATGTAGGTTGCTGCAACAATTTTATCAGCGTTTACCGAATCGCCAACTTGAACCATCACGTCGCCTTTAATTGGCAACATGCGCACAATTGTATGCGCCATGCGACTTGTTACTTTTAATCCTGGGGTATATGCGTTTGCCATAATTGTTATGCAGTAACTACTGCTTGCTCCGTCTCTTTGTACAGCGCCATGTTTTCAACCCACTGCGCGATTGTTTGTTGACAATTTTGCCTCTCTTCAGGAAGCCCTAGTGGGCGACCTCGGCCATCGATGATAATACCAACCGTTCCGCCACGAACTTCGTGTGTTATTTTTTTACCATTGCCTGCGCCAAGATCGAAGCCACGAACAGGCTCGCAAAGAATAGTTGCTGTTTGCTCTGGTCCCAATTCGATGAGTTCAATGTCACCAAATGCACAATCACCTGAAGCGTGCACGTCGCCAGAAAGTGTCCAGGAGAAACATGGTTTGCCCAGTTTTCCTATGCCTTTGGCAGCAATACACGTACCTAAGTACACTAAGCAATCTCTTTCAAATACTTGCGCTGCAGCTTCTGGGTGCACTGCGGAGAGTACGCCAAGGTGAGGCATCATAAAGATTGAATCTTTTGCTAGATTCGTACAACCTTCAGGTTCAAACGCATCTACAAGCATCATAGCTGTTTGATTCATACTTGGCGCGTGCGAGAGCACTCCGCCAGATGCAACAAGCAAGTTTAAGGTCATGTTGTTTACAATTGTATTGCCAGCGGTTTGCTGGCTGAATGTGTCGCCTACTGTTCGTTGTTGCTGCACACCCTTCAGAGTTGTTGCAAATTCTTTGTGTTGTTTATATGCCAAACGCAATGCTTCTCTTGCAACTGCTTGTTCGAAAATGAGTGACTCAAGCGATTGCGGAATGGTAGTCGGGCGAATCATTTTATTCTTCACACGATTACGCAGTTGGCGTTCGTCCATATCGAAATGGACCCATCGCAACACATTTGGCATAGTTGCTTCTGCGCAAACATTCGAGATGGAGTAGCTCATGCCAAGGTTCGCTGAAACAGTTCGATTGAACGTTTCGTCGAACACGCTGAAGACATCTGTAGTAGCTCCACCAATATCTACGCCAACAACATTAATGTTTTCTTTCTTCGCTATTGTTTGAAGAATATCGCCAACTGCACCGGGAGTTGGCATAATCGGAGCGCCAGCCCAGTCCATAAGCATATCGTACCCAGGCGCGTGTGCCATAACGTGTTCAAGGAACACATCGTGAATTTTGTCGCGTGCGGGACCAAGGTTTTCTTGTTCCAATTTAGGCCGTAGATTTTCGACTATTGCTAAATCAATCCAATCTTCTTGCAATGTTGCTTCTACTTCGTCTGCAGCCATTTTATTGCCCGCGAAAATAATAGGCATTTCGTATTCGCTACCAAAACGGGGTTGTGGTTTCGCTGGTGCAATCAACTCTGCAAGTTGCACAACCTTTTCCGTTGTCCCACCATCTGTTCCGCCAGAGATCAAAATCATATCTGGACGCAACTCCCGAATGCGTTGAATTTGTTCATGCGGGCGCCGTTTATCATTTGATGAAATGACATCCATCACAATTGCGCCTGCACCAAGCGCTGCTCGTTTTGCTGATGCTGCTGTCATTTCAGCGATAACACCAGCGACCATCATTTGAAGGCCGCCACCTGCACTAGAAGTTGAAATATATAAATCACAACCATCCCCATCTGCAGCTGGTTGTTTTATGGTGCCATCATCGTTAGTAAGTTTTCGGTCTGCAAGTTCTGCAATTTCGGTCACTGAGTTCGTCACGCCAATCGTGACATTTGCGAATGGTTTTTCAACAGTTGTTGGGGCTTCTCCACGATATGTCTGACGGTATTCACCATCCACTTTCTCGATGAGAATTGCTTTGGTAGTTGTACTTCCGCAATCTGTTGCGAGAATCACATTGATATTTTCTAAATCGAGTGTCATTGTTTTGGTTTCTCTTGTCTGTCCTGATTGACTGCGTGGTTCTCTAATTCTTCAATGCGGTTTCGAATCCAATCAACCGAACCGCGGTGTTCTAAAAACTCTGCTACTGCATTCCAACTCTCGGTTGGAACGAATGCTGAAATCAGCGGAGTGAAAAAATGCATTGTCTGCGACCCAACAAAGTTGAGAGGTCGCCCCATTTCCACGCCAATAATGGCTGGAGTGGTTAATCCCCGCCGAATGATACCTTTACAGAGCTTGTCTAGGGCTTTTTTTTGGATTTCATTAGGCTCAACTGGGCCGTCATCATCCACATGAAACGCATCTTTTAACCAGCCTTTTTTCATGTTGGTATATCCTCGCGTAAATGTGATTTTAATGCTGCAACAACCTCGTCTCGGTTTGGACCGTAGAAGACTGCAATTGCTGAAAAACCATCAAGGCTTGATGGTTTGGCCCGAGTAAACAAACAGCATGTTTCTTTGAAAAAACTCGCTCTGCGGATCTTGTCCCACGTATAAAATTTGCTTCGCAATGGACTTTTGGCCTGCAAGCCGTCTTCTGTAATCGAGTACTTGGTTGGAAACAAAAACCCAGCTTGGGTTGCAATGAGCAAAGCAGTGAGGGCGATTCCCAAAATGATGCTGTTCGAGCAAATGGCAACAGCCACCACACTAATCACGAACCAAGCGAGTAGTGCTTTATTGGGATGCATTGACGCTGGGCAAGATTTCCATTGCAACTCAATTTGCTCTCGTTCTTCCATAGCGCAATATTCTAGCACACCCAAATTTAATTAATGCAGAGTTAATTCCATATCAAGCCCTAGGACTTTTTTGACGCACAATTACCTTATCTTCTTTTTTATCAGGTAGTTATGACAGAGGCTGTCGCTGCTGGCAGAGTGAGAATACCGAGCTCCGTCTGTAAAATTAGGTTTTGGCGGGGATCAATATCAAGAACCAATCCGCTGACAGTGTTCAAACCAGAGAGTACCGTTTGCATAGTCCCAACTAAAATATCTCGTTCACGCCAAGATGTAACTGCTTGCATTTCAGTAAGTTGAACCGCAGTTAATACGCTAGCAACCACCAGACTCGCAACCATATCAAGCGTACCCTCGTACCCAAATTCACGCATACTCGCAGCCGTTTCAATGGGTGCACACGCCACATTCATTCCTACGCCAACTAGGCAAACGCCTTCTTTCTGCTCTATGAGTATCCCACATATTTTTTTGCCATCTATATACAAGTCGTTTGGCCATTTAATACCGACTGAAACCTGCGGCAATACATTATTTACACTCGATGCCAGCGTAGCGGCTACAGCAATTGGCAGAATTGGAGAACTCTCTTGCAACACTACAGTCACAGCAACGCCACCCTCACCATTCCATTCGTTTCCTCTCCTGCCTCGTCCGTCGAACTGCTCGAATGAAACGCAAGCATGGCCTGGCAAAATGTTCAGTAACAGGGCAGCATCTTGCGTTGAAGCGACTCTACCAACATTTGTAATTTGAACGTCATCCATCGATTGAATCAAGACCAACGTCAAGCCAATTCGCTTGGTGCGTAATTGCTCCGACCGATATTCGGTCCACTCCTGTTTCAGCAATTCCTCGAACTGTGTCCAAATCTACGCCACCAGAAGCTTCAAGCAACACTTTTTTGTTTGCAGCGTCGCGTATAGCAATTGCTTGTTCAAGTTGCTCGTTTGACATATTGTCAAGTAAGACAATATCTACATCAACCTCTAGCACTTGTGTAAGTTGTTCGAGAGTATCTACCTCTACCTCGACGAATTTTAAATCTGGAACTTTTCTGACTTCTGCAATCGCTGATGCCAAATCTGATTGCAACGAAGTAAGAGCGATGAGGTGGTTGTCTTTGTAGAGAGCAGCATCATGCAATCCCATTCTGTGAGAAGTACCACCGCCACACGTAACGGCATATTTATCTAACAATCGCAATCCAGGAGTAGTCTTCCTTGTGTCACAAATGGAACACTGGGTGCCTGCTACTTCACGCACGAATTTCCTTGTTTCGGTGGCAACACCAGATGCGTGTCCTAGAATGTTTAACATTGGTCTCTCTGCTAGAAGCATGGAGCGAGTATTTCCTGTGAGCACGGCAATCTGTTCATCATGAACTTCTTCACCATCACCACGCAACACTGTTAAATCGATTCCTTCAAAAACATGTATCGCCTCGGCAATTGGTTGTAAGCCAGCGACAGTTCCATGGTTGCGAACATGGAGAGCGTAGGAACCCGTGTCATCCATTGCAATCGCAGAGTTAGAAGTAAGATCGCCATGCAAACCACCATCTTCTTCAACACACCGTTGCAATAGTGCTTTCATATACTCAGTAGGTAGTTGCATAGTCATTCGTTTCTTATTGTAGAATTTTCCAATCGAGCGCCTGGTGTCATGCCGTCTAACAATCGTATTGTTGCATCTCCACCACCAATTGCCAACCTATACCCATCTCTCGAAATTGCAATACATCCAAGTGAATTTTTAGCCGGGAAAGAGGCAATAAAACTACAAGTTTTTGTATCCCAGACCCCAATAGTTCCATCAGCTATGCCTACTACGAACCTAGTTTCATCCGGCAATACTATTAGATCACGCACACTTCCTCCTGAAGTTGAGCCTGCTTGTTGTAAAACACCATTGGTAGAAGAGAGCATCTGAATTACACCACTGCTTGTAGCAGTGAGAAGTGAATGCATGCTTGCTATATATTCCATAGCAATGACATCGCTTGTGTCAATTTGACGTTCCCAAAGCTGTTCACCGGTGGAAACATCGAGAGCGTATATCGCACCACCAATTACAGAAACGAAAATCACGCTCCCATCATCATTTAATGCTATTGATAAAACGACACCCTCACTAATAGATGTCTCAAAAAACGCTTCCCGTTCGTTAATTCGCATCGCACATATTTTTCCGGTAAGTGTCCCTACTGCAACAATTTTTCCAGAAGAAGAAACGCTTA
The DNA here is from genome assembly GCA_018665385.1 of Phycisphaerae bacterium. Classification (GTDB taxonomy): domain Bacteria; phylum Planctomycetota; class Phycisphaerae; order Phycisphaerales; family SM1A02. The sequence goes on from JABJDN010000087.1 coordinate 11,486, forward strand.
GTGTTGTAATTTGTTCATTGCACTCGCCAAGAACTCTGCCTTGCGTGCGTTCATCAATATCCCACAAGCGAACTATTCCTTGCAGGTCTGCGGTGACCGCATAGGGCGTATTGAATACAAAGGCGACTGCGGAAATCTCTACACCGCTCGAGTGTATAACAGAACTCGTACCATCGACAAGGTCAATCACTTGTACATCGGAATCGAATTCAGAAACTGATACAACTTCGTCGTTCCAAATAAACGCTACATCAGATGATGGCA
>JABJDN010000064.1 GCA_018665385.1 Phycisphaerae bacterium
CACCCCGCCGCCATAGGCAACTGCATTATCGTTAAACGTGCAGTCGAGAATCTGTAGCCCATCGGCTTGCTCTGCGCCAATACCAGACCCCGCATTACCCGAGAATACACAATCGCTAATTGTCGCAGCGCTCTGGAGCAAGTAAAGCGTAGTCCCGAAGAAGTCAGCGCTTGTGTTGTTTTCAAATGTGCACTGCTCGATCACTGGATTGCAGTGCTGAATAACTGCGGTGGAATACGCTGTGTTATTTTCAAAGACGCAGCCACGAATCGTTGGACCAGGGCCAACTGATTTCGTCGATTTGCTGAAGAAAATGCTGCCCGTGTTGCTAGCGGTGTTGTTCACAAACCGGCAGTTCTCAATGATCGCCTCCGTGTCGGAACTCCAGAGTGCACCACCGGCAGTCGAAGTCACATTGCCCGTAAAGACGCAGTTTCGAATGGTCGGATTGTGATGATAGATCCAAAGCGCATTGCCAGTTGATCCAGTAAATACTATATTTTCAACAGTTGCGCCCGTAGCGCCAACCACACCAATGGCAATAAGTATCCCGCTCTCGCCACCACCATCGATCGTCACCAAGGGTTCGCCCTTGGCAGTAACTTCGCCGGTGATCGTGATATCTGCATGCTCGATGTACAAGTCAGATTCGTTGTACGTACCTGCGGCAATAGCGATCACATCGCCAGTATCTACCGCATCGAGGGCCGCTTGGATGTTGTCAAAGTCTGCCTTGCCGTCATCGTCAACAGTCCATGTTTCAGCAAGTGCTGCACTTGTGAGGAACATCGAGATGAGTAGGGTGCGGAACATTATTCGCACTCTCCCCAAGAACCGACGATCATAAGGAGGTCGGAAACATCGACGATGCCGTCATCGTTTACATCAGCTGGTGAGTTGGTTAGTCCCCATTGGTCAATGATCGTGAGCAAGTCACTTACATTGACTAACCCATCACCGCTGATGTCAGGGCAATCAACAGGACACTCATTTGTAATCATGTTCCCTCCCCCATCGGTCCAGTTACCATCAATTTGATTAGGAGTGTTACCGCAAACAATTGTGTCTCTCAGCGCGGGATTGCTTTCGATGCTGTATATCCCGCCACCATAGGCAGAAGAATTATTTTTGAATGTACAACCCTCAATCATTGGGCTTGCATTTTCAACATGCAGCCCACCTCCATATCCAATGGATACATTATTTTCAAAGTGGCAGTTAATAATTCGGACATCACTGTTATTTGTCCACATACCTCCACCAAATTTATCGAATCCATTTTTAATAGTTAGGTTTTCAATGATTAATGAATGATTTTCACCAGTAACAACTTCATCTCTGATGACTGAACGTTGGCCCCCGCCATCAAGAATAATTTCTGATGTTTCACCTTCACCATGAATCCATAGTGAATGCCCCTGTGTATCCACAACCTCTAGAAGTCCGGATTGACCTGTGTATATTCCAGGCGCGATAATAATCTCAACAGGCTCTACTACCCACGCGTTCTCCGCAATAAAATCGATCGCTTCTCGGATTGTATGGAAAAAGTATTCACTGTCAGGTTCAACCCTCAGGGAGGTTTCCACATGCCTCATCCCCAGTTGATCTGGATCCATTCCCTTTGGGAAGATAGTCGAAGAGTTATATGTAGCACGATTCCATATGGCACTTGACCATCCAAGAAGACCTCGCAAGTCAACACTAGATACATCAGCGTCAGATAGATTCGCATTCGTGACATACGCATAAAAGTGAGTGTCAGGCCTGAAGAAGGAATTACTTAAATCAGCATTTGTAAAGTACACCGACTGAAGCGTGGTCCCAGAGAAGTTCGAACCAGATAAGTCAGCATGAGAAAAATCACTAAATGTAATAGTTGAACCTGTGAAATTTATTCCCGTTAAGATTGCATCGGTAAAGTCAGTTGAGTAAATTGTTGATGCAGCGAGTTGTGCATTATTTGCAACTACCTGATGTAGTACGGACCCGTCAATTTCTGAGCCCTCTAATTGAACAGCGTTTAGATTTGCATATGAAAAATCAGTATTGATGAGTGTCGAATACTTCATATAGACACCGTATTCATCATTGCCTGTCGATATATTTGCATGGTGAGCAACGGCATTAGTTAAGACCACGCTGCCCATACTTGAATTATTTAAGTCTGCGTAAGATAAATTGGCTCCAGTTAAATCGCAGCCGCCAAAGTCTGAATGGTTTAAATTTGCGTTTGAAAAATTCGAATTTTGAGCATTTGCAAATCGAAAGTAACCGCTCGATATATCTGCATACGAGAAATCAGAACTAATCAAGGTTGAGCTACTAAACCAAGCGCTATAAAGATTGGCATGATTAAGGTCAGAATTAGATATGTTAGCCTGATACAAAAAAACACCTTCTAAATCCGCACATCCAAGATAGAGATTAGACAAATTAACATATGCATCAGGTTCCGCATCAGTCAGGAAAAGTGTTCCGTCAGCATCGCAATCTTCGTATTGATAAATATCTGCATGCACAGCGGAGATAATTAAGAAGGAGCATATATAGAAATATAGTTTTATTAATTTCATAATTTCAAATATCTTATTATGAAGGCAAAACAGTGTTAAGGCAAGGCAATTCTGTTAAATCCGACATCTCCAAATGAACTAACTTGATATATGTGCTCTATATACCTTTATGAACATGGCCCCCATGCGGCAATGAGCACTAATAAATCTAAAACATCCACTGCATTATTATTGTCGAAGTCTGCATCGCAATTAGAGCATGCACCCCAATCTGCAATGAGGAGAAGTAAGTCGTTAACACTCACAGCCCCATCACTGTTCAGATCATATGGACAACTACTATTGCTCGCAATATTAATTTGCGATAGCGTAGATGTTTCAGTCCCAATCAATCCGGCATTACCTCCTGCACCAACAATCCAGTCATCATCCTCGTCCTTACCACCTAAAGTGCCACTAGCTACTGCTCGTGGCGAACTATTAGAATTAACGGCTTGCTTAGACCATTGAATGCCGTTGAGATTTCCAGTCAACCCAGTAATTCCTCCATCATTTCGAAGCAGTATTAATGGTTCCGAGCCATTTGGCGAAGCCATGACTATATCCATGTCATTATCTCTATCTGCATCAATACTCAAAATGCTTTGTATTGGCTCTGAAATTGGCAAGGCAATAATTTCTCTAAAACCAGCACTTTCATTCTCGTCGCCTTCAAATAGGTAAATTGCTTGGTTTTCATCTGAAGCAACCATCAAATCAACAAGGCCGTTCTCATTATTGGAATTAAGTTCAACGGCCTCAATTTGTATCGCGTTTCCTTGAAATTCACTAAGTAGAGTCATGGAGTTATCTCCGCTATTGACTTGATAAACACGACCAAGTTGGGTAGC
>JABJDN010000128.1 GCA_018665385.1 Phycisphaerae bacterium
TAAGACCTCTTCTTGAATGTGATACGCAACACCCGCTTCGTTTTTTGAAGACCACCACGAAACAGATCCGGCGAACAATAGAACAACACAAATCCAAATAAAACGTTTAGCTTTGCTCACTCTAGTTATCCCCGGTTATGTTTTGAAGCGCCCTCGCCCTGCCTAACAATAATTCTGGATCATCATTTCGAGGGGCTAGGTTGAATACCCATGTGTTTGTTGCAACGCTGTTTTCGTTAGTTTGTTTCTCTGTCATTATTGGTTCATAACCATCTCGCTCAAGACGAACGTCATAATTGCCGTCAAAAATATAGTGTATCAATATTGGAGTTCGTCCCACTTCGCGTCCATTAAGCCAAACGAGTGCTCCCGCCGGCTCGCTTTGAATAGAGATAACCTTGTCACCACAACCCGCAAGGACAAGTAACAACACAAGCGAGCAAATAATTTTTTGTGCAAAAGCCATAGCCCTGCAATTATACCCTGCACAACTTTCCGCTTTGGAGTTAATCAAACTCATCTCCACGGAAAGTAGAGGCAAGGTAGTGTTTCTTCACCAATTCATCGTTAATTATGGTTTTTGGATCACCATCACGTAGGTTTTTGCCGCTGTCGATAATGTATGCACGGTCGCAAATATGCAGTGTTTGTTGAACTGCATGGTCTGTGACCAAAATTGCAATTCCGGAATCGGCTAATTTACGAACCTCTTTCTGCACGTCCTCAACAGTGTGCGGGTCAACAGCAGCAAACGGCTCATCTAGTAAAATTAATTTTGGCCGGGTAATTAATGCGCGGGCAATTTCTAATCGACGTCGCTCACCACCGGAGCATGTTCTTGCATACTGCCCTCGTTTATGTTCTAAATTAAATTGTGCTAGCAACTCATTACAGCGCTGTTTCTGCAATGGCTTTGGAATAGGAAGTGTTTCTAAAATAGTCAGCAAATTATCTTCGCATGTCATTCCCCTAAAAACACTTGGTTCTTGAGCCAAGTACCCCATGCCCCGTCTTGCGTGTTGGTACATCGGTAAAAATGTAACGTCTTCGCCGTCAAACAACACCCTGCCGGATTCAGGTGTAACCATCCCAATCATCATCCGAAAAGAAGTCGTTTTTCCAGCTCCGTTTGGTCCAAGCAAACCAATAATTTCACCAGCGTTTACCTCAAGACATACCTCATCAACAACCTTGCGGCCGCTGTAACTTTTTACTAGGTTTGTTGCTGTCAATAGAGCCATAATTACTCTTCTTCTTGTTGCTGCAATATTTCATCAACACCCTCATCAACGCTTTCAACTTTTACACGCTTTGCAAGTGGAGTCCAATCCTCTGGGTAAAAACGGTGTGCAAGCGCCCCAATTATAAGATGCATATCTGTAAACATATAATCATCCAATAATATTTTTGTGTCTGGCGAAACAACAGCCTTGGCAGTCCATGTCGATCGGGCGTTGCCTGTTTTTGCAATCCACCGAGACATGTCGATATCTATAATTTCTTCAGAAGACCAAGTGCCCTCTGGGGTTGAAAGTGTGCCGTCGTTTTCATAGGAATACAGAGAGGCCCTGCTTTTCATTTTTAAATACATATAGAAGTAGTAAAGTGCAAACGGTATACATATCGCAAATACCCATTGCATATACCAGTCGAACTTACTTGGCTCTACAACTTCGTATTTGGTGGAGTCTGTTGCGAGAGTTGCTATAGCGTCTCGCTGAATCAATTCATTTCCACCATCAATAGCCCGTACAAAAAGTTCCATAGAATTAAACCACTCTTGATCTAATCCGTCGCTTTTAAAAATCCGTTCTTGAAGGTTTATAAGGGCGTCGCCCCGCTCGATTGAACCAAGGGGCGAGTCCATTGCGGGCTGCACAGATTCCACAAGGAATTTATGCCGCGCCGAGTATTCTATATTTCGCGGAATAGTGATGACAAGGTCGTACACACCCCAAAGTCCAAGCACGAGGCAAACGAATGCCATCATTATTGTCTTTAGCCAGTATCGAGTTGCTAATGTAGTTTGTATAGCCACGTGTGTTCCCTCTTATGTAATCCTATCCGTTATCACGTACGAGCGTTTCACACAACGCTATCGCGGTGTTGTACAGCCCAGTGTGGGTGGGCGATGCTGGAATATGAGCAAGTAAATAATCTAGTTGGCTTCTTGAAGCACTCTCTTTGTTCATCTGTTCAAGAATATGGTTACCGAGTTCTTCTAGAGCATGGTCAAACCACGAGCACGTTGGTTTCGTTGGGTTTTTTGGTTCTTCTATCTGCACTCTTGTGGTGACACCACTTCCTAGGGCTACGACAGGGCACAACCCAAGGCTGGTTTTTGGTTCTCTGCAGGCAACAACAACAGAAACCCCATTTGATTTCATCGCGTTATCAAACATTGCGGCATCCCTAGCAACAAGCGGCGGTTGAAACAAATATCTGCCGGTATCGTGTAAGTTTTCGATGTCTTCGCGGCTCTGTACAATCTGTACCTTTGCACCGTTCCGCGAAGCATCTGCCCGCTGCATTCTTGCAGTACATACATCCTGAATATGTTTTGCAAGCGCTGTCCAATCTTGCGACGCACGGCAGGCGTCAATTCCGACAACAGCATTCGCTTCGTTTTTAAACCACGGTTTAATTTTTTTTCTTGACATAATTAAGGCGTGGGCGTACTAGTTTGTGTACGCCTCACGTACTTCATCGGCTATTGCGCTGTTTCCAAACCAAAACTTTACAGGACCGCCTGGTTGAAGATGCACTAAAATTGGAGCACCAACAGGCATAAGAAATACACCTTGCTCGCGTGTTTCACCATCATTCATAAGAGATGTCAATAAACTTACAAGGGTGTGTTGATCACCTGTCTCAAAGAGCAGTGGGTCTCGCGTATTTAATTTAATAGTTGCAGACGCATCGAATTCTTGCCAAGACTCATCGCCCGCCATGCTAAATGCAACCGCATCAAACACCGCTCGCCACTTGCTAACTGGGATTAACACAGTGCTGCCTTCGTGAATTTTATGTACAGCAGATATCGCTGCGATCACCAAGGCCTCAGGAGCAAGTTCGAAGCAAGATGTTTCATCGTCGCTACCGCACGGCATACAGTCTGCATTATCAAGACAATGCTTGGCAGTTGCTTTGTCTGCATCCATTTGAAGAAGTATGCACTCGTCCCCCTCCGGCGTGGCTGTAATGCCTAACTCGGTGAGAAGATTGCTAATTTCGTGTTCTGAGAGAAAGTCCAAAAATCAATTCCATGTATTTCGTGAGTAACGTATGCGTATTCAATCCGATAGTGGCTACTATTGCAAGGGATGTCTATTTCAACAATACTTTTTGTTTGCACTGGCAACACATGCCGAAGCCCGCTTGCGGAGGGAATTGCACAAAAATGGCTTGATGAGCACGGTATTTCAAACTGGCTAGCACTCTCTGCTGGGGTGTATGCCACCGAGGGCTCGCCTACAAGCATTGAAACCCTCGAAGCACTTTCTGTCCTTGGAATCGATTTTCGTGGCGTAAGCACGCCCTTGACACCGGAAATGGCGCAACAGGCTGATATTGTCCTTTGTATGACCGAGAGCCACCTTTCAGCAGTTTCCATGCTCACAGAAAAAGCGGAA
>JABJDN010000097.1 GCA_018665385.1 Phycisphaerae bacterium
ATGTTAGGTGCACCTAAACTTCGCGCAATATCACTTGCAAGACTATTTAAACTTGCAACTTTTGTGCCCGGCGCAAGTTCGATGGAGAACAGCGTAATGGTGGGCCCAGCTTCAATGCCTGCAACTTCACCATCAATGCCATACATCTGTAAGGTTTCTTCAAGGTCGACTGCTTGCTGTCGGACAAGGTCTTCAACAGATTCTCCAATTCCCTCTTGAGGGTCTTCAAGTAAGTCGAGTGCAGGGAATATATACCCTTCAAAATTATCTGGTCGTTGAATGTCAGATTCTTTCGCTGCTTTGCCGCCACTTGCAACTCGCACTGGAAGTTTCGCCATTTTCTTTTTCAGTTCATCGGGAGATAGTTTTTTCTTAGGCTCATCTTCTTCGTATTCTTCGTCTTCGTACTCATCTTCTGCATGCTCGTCTTCTTCCCATTCTTCTTCCTCAACTTCGTCGTCAAGTTCTAGCACTGCGGAACGGTGGATTCGAAGAGAGGGTAATGAGAGGCCTTGTAATTTAGGCGCACGTACATGTACGGCTTTTTTCGCAAGTGAAAATAGTAGATGAGGAATTGCAAACGCAATTTTCTCAAACGCAATCACTAGCCCAATTGAAAATGCTGCAAACACGATAAGTACTGCGCCAAAATTACTAAATCCATTTGTGAGTTGCGTCCCGATAGTTTTTGCGATGAGCCCAGCTTTTGCACCCGCAAGTACACCTAGGTGTGGGAACAGTAACTCATGAAAACATGAAACCGAGATGCCCATGATGAGCAAGCCCAATGCACGAGCGGCTACATGTGTCATTTCAATTCCGCGAAACACTTGCGTAACCCAGGTAGCAACGCCAACCAAAAGTACCCAAACCCCGAAGCCTAGTACGTGGTAAGTCCAGAATGCTACCCATGCCCCAATGATCCCGCACCAATTTGCAATAGGGTCGTTATGCACTGCGACTACGTGCGACGGTGTATCGCCAATATTAAACGAAAGCAGCGATACGGCTACAAAGAGTGCAGCAGTTGCACTGGTTATCCACAGAATTCTTGCGGATAGATCGGCAGTTGTAAGAGAGGAAGGGCGCGCTGTCCCACGTTTTGTTCGAATTGCAGTTGTTCCCATAGCACACTACATATCGGCTCTAGGGGGGCTTTGCCTTGCGATTTTTCGCAATCTTCGAGGCAAGTGCTTAATTGCGCAAGATGCTGCGATTGCGAGGGTTATGAGGTCAGCACATTGCCAGTATGCATTGTTAACAGCCTAGAACACCTGTCTTGGCTCGTTATAGTCAATTGCTCGTGCACTTCAGGCAAATTATCCATATACAAATCATGGATTATCCTTGGGGAATTGCACTGCCTTGAGAGGTGCAACAAGACTATTTGCTGCAAGTCCGACTCAGAAGCTATATGACAGATGGCAGCGAGGGATTGCTCATTTGAGAGGTGCCCACTTCCATCCATTATTCGGTTTTTTAATGATTCTGGCCGGTTGCTGTTTTCTTGCATACCTGGATCGTAATTCGATTCAAATGCAATGCCATCTAAATGAATGAAGCGGTCTAGTAGCAATTGGGGCACTCTGCCTAAATCTGTGGCGAAGCCAAATCGTAAAGCTCCTGTGTCAAAAATAAAACCGATCGTTCCTAGCGCGTCGTGTGCAAAATGAATAGTTTCGACGTTCGAGCCATGCAATTGGATGTTCGTTGTGAATGGAACAATACAGCGCTCATCTAGGCCGGCTCTCTCTGCTCTGCCAATATGCTTTTCATGGATATGTACGCGCATGTTCCGTTGAGCAAATGTTTTACACCAGACGGGGTTAAAATGATCTCGGTCAAAATGCGTCACAAGAACATCTTGCACGTCGTCAAGTGCGAGTCCATGCGTGCGCATTCGTTCTTTCGTTTGTTTCATTGAAAATCCAGTGTCAATCATGACCCAATTGTTATTCAACCGTAACAAACTGCAATTACCAGACGAACCACTTCCAAGTACAAAGAACTCTAGATTATTCATGCGCGATAACTACTCCACGGCGTTCACTACGGGTTGTGTGAAATGGTGCAATGATGCCACGTCTTGACGTTTCGATGAGGTGAACGTATTCCATAGCGACTGGGTCGCCTTCTTCTTTTAGTTGTTTTACAGAGGTAATTATGGTGTTTCCGCTCTTATACAACAACTTATAAATATCTTTGCGCCTACGTATTTCATCGTTTGGCATTCCACTTCTTCTCATGCCGATGATGTTAATAGATCCAACAATATTTGGCCCAGTAATCATAAAGTAGGGAAGCAAGTCATACGAAGCATATCCCATTCCAATAATCATTGCGCCGTTGCCGATTGTGACAAACTGATGGACAGCGGCATCCCCGCCTATGAGAATATTATTTTGAATATGTACATGTCCCGCAAGAAGCACGCAATTCACAATCGTATTTTGGTTTCCAATATTGCAGTCGTGGGCAACGTGTGAACTTGCCATAAACAGATTGTCATTGCCAATAGTTGTTGGAGTTTCTTTTGTTGCTCGGTGTGCTGTAAACCCTTCGCGGAACACGTTGCGGTCGCCAATGACAATGCCAGGTTCGTATTTGTCTGCGGGGCAATTGATGTCCTGTGCAGCGAAGCCGATTGAAGTGAACGGGTACACAGTGTTTTGCTCGCCCATAGATAATGAACCAGTGAGATAACAATTGCCAACGAGCTTTGTGCCTGCACCAAGTTGAATATCACCCTGTAGAACGCAGTGTGGACCAATCTCTACGTCGGCTGCAAGGGAAATATTTCCATCAAGGATGGCTGTAGGGTGTATTTCTGGCATTGAAGGCGTATCATCCCAAGAATTACCATGATGTGCCAACTCAAAATACAAGATATTGGAAAAATGGAGTACTCGGTAGCTCTAGCTTTGCAACGGGAATGCCAAGCGGGTGTAATTTCACGCAGGGGTGAACCCAAACCCGATCCGTTTCACTTGATTCTCGTTGAGCATGAGCCACCGGTTATAACTGTGAGCAGGCGAAAAGGTGCAGGCGACCATTTGCTTGCAACGAAATCGCAACTTATTGATGCTGGAGTAGATGTTTGTCCAACTGATAGAGGCGGCGACATCACATACCACGGTCCGGGGCAACTCGTTGGGTATCCGATTGTGGATTTAAACGAATTGTCGCTTCGCTTGCACAGCTATATGCGTTTTTTAGAACAAGTTATTATTGATTCGCTCGCTGTATTTGGTATCGAAGGTCAACGTGATCAGTGCGCTACAGGGGTTTGGGTGGATGAAGAAAAAATTTGTGCAATGGGCGTACGTGTTTCAAGATGGGTCACTATGCATGGGTTCGCCTTGAATGTTACCCCAGATCTTTCGCATTTTGATTTGATTGTCCCATGCGGTTTATCAGGCCGACGAATTACATCGATAAAAAAAATACTTGGGCAAGCATGCCCAAGTATGGATGAAGTAAAAGAAGTTGTAGGAAATGAATTACAAAATGCTATTGCAATTCAAGCCCAAGTTCAGAAAGAACCTCGTCAGTAATATCAATTCCTTCAGGAAGACGAAGTGCTGAACGAAGGCGAATTTGCATCATGGTTGCCTCGGGTGTCTCTTGTATCAAATCAGTATCTTGGGGAATGAATCGTAGCACCATATCAATATTGAGCCGCTCTGCTACTACATTAACCGCCTCAATAATTTCTGTATAACTTGAGGCCATTTGTTCAGCAAGTAAAGCGTTTCGAGCATTCAACGAAGATTGTTGTAAAGAGCGGAAATCATTATTTGCACGCTCCCATTTCTGCCTAAATGCAGGAGCTTCTGGGCTTTGAGGGTCCATAGTCTGGCCTTCTGCAGATAGCGCTTGCAAAATATCTCGCGCTTCTACGAGTTGAGTTTCAAGACCGGTATTAAGATCAGTGCGTTCTTCAATGAAATGTTCTGCTTGCAAAAGTTGCCCAAGTGCCTTGCCAACTTCCATAAAACCAACAGACCAGACCTTGCTTGTTTTTTCTTCGCCGAACGAGATGCGATCATCCACATTCGTAATAGTGAGATCTTTCTCGCCAGCAAGTGTAAGTTCATCGATAGGTCCCAACTTCCCTTCATTACTGCCGATGACTGCGGAGGTCACAATGCCAGAAAGAAGGAGTGCTGCAATAAGTACTTGGATGAGTTTTGTATGAGAAGTCATAGGGGTTAATCGCCTTGTTCAAGAATTGCAAGAAACGCAGTTTGAGGGATGTGTACATTGCCAATAGCCTTCATGCGACGCTTCCCTTTCTTTTGTTTCTCTAGAAGTTTTCGTTTTCGAGTGATGTCACCACCGTAGCATTTTGCAGTTACATTTTTACGTAAACTTTTTACAGTTTCACGCGCTATAATTTTGCCGCCAATGGCTGCTTGTAATGCGATTTCAAATTGGTGCCTATCAATTTGTTTTCGCAGTTTTAAAAGCATCCCGCGTGTTCGCGCTTCCGCTTTGTCTCTGTGGCAGATAAGGCTTAACGCTTCGACTGGAGTGCCGTTTACCAAAATTGAGACTTTTACAAGATTATCCTTGCGGAACTCGGTAATTTCATAATCCATCGTGCCATATCCGCGAGTAATGGATTTCAATTTATCGTAAAAGTCATAAATAATTTCTGCGAGCGGAAGCTCGTAATCAAGAAGTTGTCTTCCTTCTGAAACGAATTTCTGCGCTTTAAATATACCGCGACGACCTTCGCACAAGCGTATGAGGTCGCCAATGGACTCATCTGGACAAATAATTTCAACTTTTACAATCGGTTCGCAAATGTCTTGTATTTGAGAAGGGTCAGGCAAGTCCGCCGGATTGTGAATATCAAGAACGGAACCGTCAGTCATCTCTATTCGATAATTCACAGTAGGAGCAGTCTGAATAATTTCAGCTCCGCCTTCTCGTTCAAGTCGTTCTTGGACAATCTCCATATGGAGCAGTCCTAAAAATCCACAACGAAAGCCGAACCCAAGTGCTTCAGAGTGTTGGGTTTCAAACGTGAAGCTCGAGTCATTTAAGCGCAGTTTTTCAACAGCCTCTCGTAATGTTTCAAACTCTGTTTTTTTGCTTCCAGATTCACTTGATGCAGGATAAAAATCACAGAACACCATTTGCTTGGGTTCTTCGTACCCAGGCAACGATTCTTTTGCAGGGTGTGCATCTAAAGTAATAGTGTCACCAATGCGAACATCCTGTAGAGTTTTGATTGCTGCAACCATATATCCTACTTCTGCAGTTCCGATAGTTTTTGCTTGCTCAGGTGTTGGCGTGTAGCGTCCAATTTCAGTGATGGTGAATGTGCGGTTCGTGCCCATCATGAGGATTCGGTCACCTTTGGATAGAGAACCGTCGAAAACTCTGAAGTACACAACAACTCCTCGGTAGTCATCGTAATGCGAGTCGAAAATAAGCGCCCGAGTTTCTTCTATTTCAGCAGTACGCGGGGGCGGAAGTATTTTGCAGATTGCATCAAGTAGATCCCGAATTCCTTCGCCAGTTTTTGCTGAGCAATAAATACAATTCTCAGCTGGAAGCCCAAGCATTTGTTCAATTTCCATAGCCACTTTTTCTGGGTCGGCTGAGGGTAAATCAATTTTGTTGATGACTGGTATTAACTCTAGGTCATTTTCAATTGCAAGGTATGCGTTGGCTACAGTTTGCGCCTCTACGCCTTGGGTAGAGTCAACAACAAGCAATGCGCCTTCGCATGCTGTAAGTGCGCGAGAAACTTCATAGGTAAAATCGACATGCCCTGGCGTATCAATAAAATTCAATTGGAAATCTTCGCCGCTGTATTCGTGGTGTACTGTTACAGCGGAAGCTTTAATCGTAATTCCGCGCTCGCGCTCTAACTCCATCGAGTCTAATAGCTGTGCTTTTGCATCACGCTCGTCCACAGCTTTGGTTGCTTGTAGTAGACGGTCGGCAAGTGTACTTTTGCCGTGATCAATATGTGCAATGATGGAGAAGTTTCGAATGGGCACTGGTTGCGCAGTTTACCGTAAAGGCAATGAGACTACCTTCTCAAGTTCAGTAGTAGGGCGGGCTATCATGTCGTACCCGTCACTGTCTACGATTGTGCAGGGAATTACCGCCCCGATGGTTTGTTTTGTTTCTGCCATTAGAATTGTGCAGGCATCCACATCTGGCGCTTGTTGCTTGGTTCGGCATTGGTACAGGTGGATTTCGCCTTCGCCTGTCTCGCCTAGATATGCGTCGATAAGAACATCATGTTTGATGCCATCACCAGCTGCTTTACTTGCTTTTGCGAATGCAATTTCTTGTTGCAATAACATGAGTTCTTCTTCGCGTAATTGCTTGGTTTCATCTGGAACGCGTAAATTTTCGTCAAGTTCCATAGTGCCAGCAACAGTACCTGCTTCTTTTGAATATTGGAATACGCCCATGGCTTCGAATTGGTGATGACCAATAAAATCTAGAAGTGCAGTATGGTCTTCTTCTGTTTCGCCCGGGAAACCCGTGATCATAGTTGTACGAATGCCAACGCCAGGAATTTTCTCGCGAAGTCTATCGAGCAGAGAAGACTGTACATCGGCAGTTACATTCCGTCGCATTGCGGAAAGCATGTTGTCGCTTGCATGTTGCAAGGGGATATCAATATATGGAAGAACGTGCGGTAACTTTGCCATAGCTTCAATCATTTCATCTGTGAAGTATGTCGGATATGCGTACATCAAACGTATCCATCCACCACCCGTTGCAGCGACAGCGTTGTTTAATGCTGTAAGCAAACCGACTAGTCCTTCTTCGTACCCAATATCTGTACCGAAACTTGTTGTATCTTGCCCGATTAAATTCAATTCAAAAACGCCTGAAGTGAGTAATTTTTTTGCTTCTTCTACAATCGTCTCAACTGGCTTTGAGCGCATTTTGCCACGAATAGATGGGATAGTGCAGAAGGAGCAGTTTTGATTGCACCCTTCGCTGATGCGCAGGTACGCCCAATGTCTAGGTGTTAGTTGCAGACGGTTACTGTCGTCTTCAAAGTAACCGCTTGCTTTGTTAAGGCCACGTGCTCGTGCGGCAAGCACTGCGTTCGCTTCAATCCATTGTGGTTTCTTTTCAGCTTCTGGTGTGTCTTGCAGGGCGTCAACAATATGGTCGCGGTCAAACACTCCAATCATTGCGTCGATGCCAGGACACCACTCAAGCATGGTTGCTCTATGCCGTTGCACAAGGCACCCTGCAGCAACAACACGTTGCACGTTCCCGGTTTCCTTCCGTGCAACAGCTTCGTTGATAACATCAACAGATTCGGTTTTTGATGCTTCTAAAAATCCACATGTGTTAATGATGATTGCATCTGCTTCATCGTGATCTGCAACTATGTCGTAGCCAGCATCCATAAGAGTAGCTAGCATTTGCTCGCTATCAACTAAGTTCTTAGGGCAGCCAAGGCTGACGAACCCGATAGTATGGATAGAATCTTTTTCCATGAGCCCAGTATTTTACAGGTACAAGTTGTGTTCTGCTATGTATTTCGCAACCTCGGGATGCAAAAAGGCGTTGGGGTCGTTCCTAGAGGCTATGCACTCCCTAATTTCAGTGGAAGCACAGGTCAGCGGTGCTATTGGCAACGTATGTTCTACTGGAGAGTTGTAGCCAACCCTTGGCATGATTGCGGGTTTTGCAAGGCGAGTGATGTCCTCCCAACGGTGCCATCGCTCAAATTGTTCCCATTGATCCGCGCCGATAAGCAAACGAATAGAGTTGTACGTGCCAAGCAAGGCTTCAATTGAATCAATTGTGAAACTCGTTCCTTCACGTTCGATTTCCATTTCTGAAATTTCAGCCCACTCGAGCCCTTGTACTGCGAGGTTGAGCATCGCAATTCTATGGCTTGAGGCGGTTGGAATTCGGTCCTTAAGCGGAGATTGAAATGCAGGCACGAACACCACCTTATCGAATGAGAGAAAATCCATCGCCTCTTTTGGTACGCGGACATGCCCAAGGTGTGGCGGGTCAAACGAACCTCCGTATATAAGTACGTTGCACATGCTATTGCACCCTCGCGTTATCAATAAGACGTGTAGTGCCCAGTGTTGCAGCGACCAGTGCCCGTGTTGGTTTGCCATCGATTGGTGCACGCAGGGTTGCTTCGTCTCTGATGACGGCGTACTCAATGTCAAGATTATGTGTATGCAAAACTTGTTGCATTTCCTGTTCACTTTGGCATGCGATTGCTTCTTTGATACCGAGCGCCCGGGCGCGTTCTTCTTCTGAAAGAAAAATATTTCTACTGCTCATAGCAAGCCCATCGTTGTCTCGAATAATATCTGCACCAATAATG
>JABJDN010000158.1 GCA_018665385.1 Phycisphaerae bacterium
GACCATTTTTGACCTGTCACTTGAATATCGTAACTACCCGCTGGAGCTTCGCGTAAGTCAAGATACCCGCGCATACCAACTACAAAAATAACGATCACAAGAATCAATGGCAAAATTGTCCAAGCAAGTTCTAATGGCGTGTTGTGAGTTGGCCCTCTTACAATAATGTCATGCCCTTTTCGCCTGTACTTAATCATAAAGATAAGCAGCGCAGCGACAATTGCAAAGAAGAAGAAATAGCAAATCCAAGTAATGACAAAGAACGTAAAGTCAACGCCCTGTGCAGAAGTTGATGCCTGCTTTGGCAACCAAAAGTTTGCTGGTGCGCCTTGAGTGGTTGCAAGTAATAAAGATGATACTGTTGACAACATCATAAATTTGATTCATCCGATTTCTGTGTTGATTCTTTTGACTGTAAACGTTCGGGTGTGGACCAAGCAAGAACTGCAATCCCACCTCCGAGCATAATAAGCATAAGTACGGAAGCCGTTCGCATTAACTTCCATGCATTCGGCGAGTAACTGTTGCGATCTGGGTCGTATTGAAAACAATTAAAGAGCAGGAAGTCATCGATGAGGGTTCCTACTTTTCCTTCTGAAGCCTCTACTAGGGCAAAACGTAAATCTTGTGCTGCAAATTGAACGTCGTTCATGTATTTCGAAATGCGACCGCTTGGCGTAATGAACATAATGCTTGCTGTATGAAGGAACTCTCCTGTCTGTTCATCAAATACATATCCAAAGCCGAGTGCATCTGCGAGTTTCGTAATATTCTCTTGGTCGCCCGTAAGGAAATGCCAGCCATTTTCAGCGCCTTCTCTGTCGTAATGGTCTAGGTATCCTGTTTTATTTTTCAGAGCGAGCGGTGCTTTTTCGTCAGGATTAATACTGAGCGTTACTACTTCGAACTCATCGCCAAGAGTCCACTCCATCTCTTCCATGCCTGTAACTAACCCATTGAGCGTCAAACTACAAAGCATAGGGCACTTGTAGTAATTCAACGTCATGATGATTGGTTTATCGTTGTTGAAGAATTTGCTAAGCGCTACTTCTTGACCGTGTTCGTCTACGAATGTTAGATCAAGTGGCACTTGCGTATCAAGATGTTGCGTAATCCCAACACCTTCGAGTTCTTCTATTTTTTCATCAGCAAACGTTGGGCCCGCAACAACAGGCAATGCGATAGCACTACTCAACAAAGCGAGTGCTATATGTGACCAAGTTGGAATCACGTTTAACATTGTTTAGTTGTTTCCTGCCACAATATCCATCGCTTGATCAATTGGAATAACTAAGCGGTCAATTGTTCCAGCAGACTCAGGGTTTTCTTTGCTCACCCAGCGTGCAGATTCTTCAAGTACTGCAGCTTGTGCCGCCATTACCATGTTGCGCTGCTCGTAGCGGATATTGACATGTTTCGTTAATGCCTCGCTCGTTTCCGCTTGGTAATAAATACCTGTTGAAATTGCGACCGTAGCGATAACTAAGAAAGTACTTCCGATGCCGATGCCCCATGTTGACCATCCATCCGGATCTTCGTTGTCTTCATGCATGTGAGGTTGTTCGTGTGAATTGCTCATAGGTACTCTCTTATGCGTTCTCGAAGTGCAAGGCTTCATCTAATCGAGGATCAGATGTAGCGATAAGGTTACATTTTCGAAGGTTCAATAATGTTCCGCCTAGCACAAGCGAAACCATCCCGATTAAACAAGTGATGTTGACTATGTTAAAACCGTACCCGATGTCGTTTGCTGTAATAGTGTTCGCTAGCTCGTTGTATGACTCAGCGTTTTCGATTGCAGTCTCTGGAACTACCGGCATAACAAGCCAATACATGTCCACGAAGAACATAATAATAAGCCATCCAGCGATAAGTGGAAGTGTGCATCGCCATCGCTTCGTCCAACGAGTAATCAACATGAGGAATGGAAGTATAAAATGACCAACAAGCAGAAGTATAGAGATTCCAGCCCAGCCACCAATTTGCCTTGCCATATACCAACCTGTTTCCACAGGTATGTTCGCGTACCAGATTAGCATGTATTGACTAAAACCAATGTACGCCCAAAATACGACGCCCATTCCGAAGAGCCATTTGCCAAGGTCGTGATAATGCTCAGTTGTAATACAGTGTTGCATGTGCCCTGTTCTTTGCATAAAACGAGCAAGCAGAATAATAGTTGAGAAAAACGCTGTCATTGTTGCCGCGAAAAAATACACAGCAAACATAGTACTAAACCATTTTGGCTGCAATGTCATGACCCAATCGATAATCGCATAACTTTGCGTAAACGCAAATAGAATCATGCAAACTGGTGCCCACTGTTGCATCTTATGTGTCCAATTCACGCTGCCATCTTGGTCTTGTTTTGTTGACCATCTGAAGTAAATCGAACTTATTACTGCCCAAGCAAGTAAAAAGAAAATTGCTCTAACTGACCAAAACACTGGCGAAAGGAATGTGGCTTTTGTGTGCGGCATATGCGCACTCGCCATGTACTCCGCATCAGCCCAGTCGTACAGCATGCTTCCATTCCCACTGAGTACGAGTACTAAAATTGGAACAAAGAGCATCCAAATCCATGAAAGGTTTTTTGCAAGACCTTCTGCTAATCGGCGGACTGAGGCACTCCAACCCGAACGAGTCAAGTGTTGCAGAAGTACAAAGAAGAGTGCTCCCATACAGATTCCAAGAGCGGAAATGAATGCAAACAAGTATGACTTCCAGAATACATCTCCGCCATCCACATCTACGGTTGCTTCTCGCGCACCGCTACTTAGTAGGACACTTATACCCAAAAATACTATTCCAACTACAGCGAGAACTGGCCCAGCTTTTTTTGCGAGGCCACTCAAGCGGATGTTGTCATTTTTTACGTCGGCAACGTTCACTTATTGCTCCCTTCATTGGATGCATCCACGCGTGGAAGAGTATCTGAACCTTCAACATCTGTAGGATCTGCGTTTTGTGAAATTTGCAGCGCTTCTATATAAGCCACAATTGCCCACCGGTCTTCCACTGTTATTTGCGAACCGTACGCGCCCATCGTTCGAATGCCATTTGTGATGGTGTTAAACACCTGACCCTTTGGTTGTTCTGCAACTGCCTCTTCGTGCAAGTTTTTAGGAGCAACCCAAGTAGTACCGTTTACACCAGTTTCAACAAGCCGCTGCGCTCGGTGGTGCACTACGCCATCTCCGAAACCGCCCTTGCCATGACACGGGGAGCAATAAATATTGAATCTTCCTTGCCCACGCAGTACAAAATCCTTATTAACAGTAACACTTGCTGGATACGTATCTGCCCAAGCCCCATCTACAAGCCCCATGAATGTGTGCGTGTCTCCAGTCATCTGGCTTTGCGAAACAGTGCCTTCTACCATTGGCCGCATGACTCGACCATCAAGGAATAGCGCGTTCGCTTCTTGCGAAACATATTTTGGTTGATTATCCATATTTTGAATAAAGTGAATACGTGGTTTTTCGCTGTACGTTGTGCGTGCTCTAAAGATAAGCGAGAGTGGAATAGTCGCAGCACATGTCAAGACGATTGCTGCCCATTTAATCCAAATCGGGCACTCCTTAAAATCCGCCAGCAATGGCGAGAGCAGGTCATCCAATATTTGTTTGATTAAGTTCGTCATTATTTTTCCAACGCAATCACGGATTCTGGTTCAAGAGTATGCAAAAACGCTTCCACTTCAGCAAGCGAGAACTTAGGGTCCTTTGCTTCGATGACAAGATAAAAACGGTCATCTGTTGCACGAGCGAGTTGAGGACATTTCAGTACAGGGTGGTAAAACATTGGCAACTTATTCAAAAAGAAGGTGCCGAAGACTGCTGTGAGCGCTGAAAATAACACTGTCATTTCGAATGCAACAGGAACAAACGCGGCGGGTCCAATCAATGGCTTGCCAGAAACTTCAAACTGATACCCAACAACTGGCACAAGTGCCCAAAGGTCAATTTGCAGAGAGTTAGTAAATACTTGAAGAATACAAGCCAAAATTAAACCAGTAAGTCCACCAAAGAAAACAAACACAGGAAGAATTGTCATCTTCACGCCCATCGCGCGATCTAAACCGTGCACGGGGAATGGAACGTTGCAATCAAACCATGTATATCCTGCTGCGCGTGTTTTTTCAGCAGCGTGGTATATACCAGGCGTAGTAGTAAACTCAGCAGCAAGACCAAACAGGTCATCACGTGCAACAGTAGTAGAAGGAACCTCGCTCATTCGCCTTCCTCCATTTCTTTTGCTGATGCATCGGTCTCGCCTTCCATCTCGTTATAACTATGCCCGTGACCGTGCGGGTCTGCTTCAGGCATAATTGCTTTTAGTTCAGCAATTGCCAAGACGGGTAAATATCGAATAAAGAGAAGGAAGAATGTCATGAAGAGACCAAAACTTCCAAGGAACGTCAGAACGTCGACATACGTCGGTTCGTACATACCCCAACTCGAGGGCAAGAAGTCATTTGCAAGTGATGTTACAACAATAACAAATCGTTCGAACCACATACCCACATTTACGAGCAACGATGCTATAAAGATTATGACGATGTTCGTTCGTGCTTTCTTGAACCAAAAGATTTGCGGTGTGATGACGTTGCAACTCACCATAATCCAGTATGCCCATCCATAAGGACCGAAGGCTCGGTTAATGAAAGTAAAGGATTCGTAAATTTCGCCGCTGTACCATGCGATGAAGAACTCCATCGAATACGCATACCCAACCATGGAACCTGTGAGCAAGACAACCTTGCACATATTTTCAAGGTGGCGTGTCGTAATAAAGTTCTTTAAGCCCCACAATTCGCGAGCTGGTATCGCAAGCGTCATAACCATTGCGAAGCCGGAGAAAATCGCACCGGCAACAAAGTACGGAGGGAAAATAGTTGTGTGCCAACCAGGCAATTGCGAAACTGCAAAGTCAAATGAAACCACACTATGCACAGAAAGGACTAATGGTGTCGCAAGAGCCGCAAGCAATAAGTATGCTCGTTCGTATCTGTGCCAATGGCGCATGCTTCCTCGCCAACCCAGTGATGCAATTCCGTATGCAATCGCTTTCACTTTGCTGTTAGCTCTGTCTCGCATGGTTGCAAGGTCTGGAATCATTCCTAAGTACCAGAACAACAACGAAACTGTAAAGTACGTACCAACTGCGAACACGTCCCAAAGAAGCGGACTTCTAAACTGTGGCCACATATCCATTTGGTTTGGGATCGGGAAGAGCCAATACGCAAGCCATGCCCTACCGATATGTATCCCAGGGAAAGTACCCGCGCAGATAACAGCAAAAATAGTCATCGCTTCAGCGAAGCGGTTAATTGCAGTTCTCCACTTTTGCCTAAAGAGGAAAAGAATCGCAGAAATCAACGTGCCCGCGTGTCCAATACCAACCCAGAACACAAAGTTCACAATTGGGTATCCCCAAGCTACCGGGTTGTTGTTTCCCCAAACTCCTACACCTGTAAAGATAAGGTATCCAATCATGACGCCCAGCATGGACATCATCGAAAACGAAATGGCTAGTGCTATGTACCAAGACCTAGGAGGCTTAGGACATTCATTCCCTTTTAAAATGTCATCTGTTACTGAACCAAACGATGTGTGATTTAATATCAGCTGCGCACGCTGGCTAGGGTTTTCACCTGTGTTGTCTTTAAGAGGTAGCGTTGTCATTAATGATGCGCCCCTTCCACAACAGTCGCCCCATGCACTGGATTTGTTAATCGAGCCAAGTATTTAAGGCGCGATTTAATGTTCAATTCTTCGAGCATCTCGTAAGACCGTTTCTCTTTATGAAGTTTTGATACACGGCTTTTTTCATCAAGTAAATCACCAAACACAATGGCGTCTGCGGGGCATGCCTGTTGGCATGCTGTAACAATTGAACCGTCTGGAATTGCCACTCGTGGATCTGCTTTTTTCTGGGCGTCTGTCTTTTTCACCCATGCGTTTTTCGTAGCTATTTTGACGCGTTGAATACGCTGTGTACAGAATGTACATTTTTCCATAACACCACGCATGCGAACTGTTACGTCTGGGTTGAATTGCATTGCGCGCAATGTCTTACCGCCTGATTGCGTTTTTACGTAATAGTCTGGTTGCACTTGCAACAAGCCTGTTGAGCGCAGTGGATCACGCCTAAAGTAATCAAAGTAATTAAACCGTCTAACTTTGAATGGGCAGTTGTTTGAACAATACCGAGTGCCTACACAACGGTTATACACCATTACATTTAAGCCATCAATATCGTGAACCGTTGCAGCTACTGGACATACTTCTTCGCAAGGCGCGTTTTCGCAGTGGTGACAAGTGACTGGCTGTATTGCTACGCTTTCCAACTTGTCGCCATCGTAGGCGCCGTGCGAATCTTTCGCGAAAGCAAAGTAACGGTCTATACGCAACCAGTGCATTTCTCTGCCAACAAGAACTTGGTCTTTGCCGACAATTGGAATATTATTTTCTGCATGGCATGCCGCAACACAAGAGTTACACCCCGTGCAAGTTGACAAGTCGATAGACATGCCCCATTTGTACTTCGCGCCTTCAAATTGATGTTCTTCATAGATAGAAAGCGAGTGCGGTACGTGCCCAATGTGGCTTACAAAACCTGGGTCTTTGTTATATTGATCAAGTGTGCCCTCTCTGTAAAGAAGAGGCATTCTGTCTTGCGCACCCTTACCTGGTGTTGTGTCGACAGCGAAGTGCATTTGCGTTGTTGCAAGTGGGTACGTTGTTCCAGTTTTTGTAACCTTCGCAGGTGCACTCCACATATTTTCATTTCGTAATGGATACGCATCTACGCCTGCACCCTTGCAAACACGGCCTTCAAATTTGCGCCCATACCCAAGCGGTAGTACAAAACAATCATCGGCAGTTCCTGGAACTGGTAATGCAGCAATTTCAATCGATGCACCACCAACTTCAATGCGCAACATGTCGCCTTGTTTGACATCTAATGCACGGGCAGTGGCTGGCGATAGAAGCACAGCGTTATCCCACGTAAGTTTTGTCAACGTATCTGGAAGTTCCTGCATCCAACCGTTGTTTGCGAAACGACCATCCCACACGGTCGGGGATGGAGTAAAGAGTACGGTTTGAGCGGATGCAGTAACACCACTGACCAACGGCATTTCTTTTCGATTAACAGGCGGCTTTTCAATTGTCTTTGTATTTGCAACTACACCATCGTGCACAGCTGTGCGCCATGCTGGATCCCACTTGTCTGAATTTGGATTAAACGTTGTTTGTACAAGTGTATGGCTATCAGTCACTTTTTCGCCAGCAAGAATTGCAACAAACTCAGAAGCAGACAGGCCACCAAAAAGTGCTTCAATAAGTGGCTGACCAATACATGTCGTGCCGTCAGCTGCAGTGCCATCGTTCCACGCTTCAAGCCAATGTGCTTGATTCACATGCCATTTGCACGCTTGCGAAGTTTCGTCGTTGTAATACGAAAGGCACACTGATGCGTTGAGTGCTTCAAGTGCTTCAGCAAAGCCGAGTTCTTGCGGTGCGTCAAACGTTGGGTTGCCACCAACAATGACAGCGGTTGTAACACGGCCATCTTTCATACCTGCGACAACTTCAGAAAGTGTTGCATTGCTGCCGTTTGCTACTTGGCGATAAGAAACTGTGTTTCCAACTGCGCCAATGCGTTCATTTATTTTTGCTGCAAGGGAATGCACAATTGCTGGTTGGCTTGCACCGACAACAACAAGGTCTGGTGTTCCGAATTCATCTTTCAGCAGTTGAACAATCTCATCGTCTAACTCAACCGAGCCTTCAATTGTAGAAATTCCGGTGCCATTAAATGCTATGAGTTCTGCGACGGCAAGAAGTCCTGCTGGTGATAATGCGAATCGATCGTCTGCTTTTGAACCCGTTATAGAAAGGCCCGTTTCGAACATCAGCAGTCGGCTCATTGCGCCATGCTGTACCTTGCGCCCCGCTGACCAGCCTTGCGTGTTTTGCACTTGCATTGGGCCAGCACCAAGGAAATCTGCGTCAATGGAGAGGATGTTTTTGGCTTTTGAGAAATCTGGTACCGCTACCCAATGACCACCAAAGGCATGATGTAGGGCTTCGCGTTCGTTTGTATTAGTTAATGGGGCATATTCCACCCATATCGCATGTGGGTTTTTCTTCATGAATGCGCGTTGCATTCGGTGGAATGTTGGTGAACTCGAAGGTTCGCAAATGACAGCAGTGCCTTTGCCTTGTTTCGGGAGATACTCTACAGCCCAATCCTTAAACGCAGACATGGAGGAAGCTTCGCCACCGTATGTCACGCGCTTACTTCTGTCGGGGTCGTATAAATCTAAAATAGAAGCTTGCGTAAATGCATCCGTAGCACCCTTGCTACCGGAGTGCATAGGGTTGCCTTCAATTTTGGTTGGACGACCATCGTTGCTTGTCACAAGCACACCTTGTGCAATACCACCAAAGTCAAAGCAACTTGCATAGTATTCAGGGTTGCCAGGCATTGTGCCTTGCGGGCGGTGGGCGTATGGAACGATATGTTCCTTTGGCCACCTGCGGCAACCGCCAACTCCTAGTCCAGCGAGCGCCATAGAGGCTCCCATGATTTTTAAAAACTGACGCCGGTCATCACCAGTAGCAAGCAAATCGCTTGAGCCTTCTGCGAATTCGCCTGGCGCAGTTGTAATGGTTTCTTCAGTTGCAACAGCCTCGTCTAGACTACGCCACCAAGTCCTACCGGTTTCATTATTTTGATTAGGTTCGTTCACCGATGACATGTTGAGCAATCCTGTGATGGGTTCAAATTATTAATTGCTAGCCATGATTCGCTATCAGCAATTCGCTCTGCTGCAGTCATGTCAAGACCCCAATCAAGTTGGGTTACTAAATCTGGGTTTCGCACGTGTGGGACTGGGTTTCTGTGGCAATCAAGACACCAACCCATGCTTAATGTTTCGTGTTGATACACCACTTCCATGGTGTCAACTCGGCCGTGGCACTCAACACAACTGACACCGCGTGTTACGTGTGCACTGTGGTTAAAGTATGTGTATTGAGGAAGGTCATGCACGCGGACCCATTCGATAGGCATACCGGTTTCATAGCTTTCAAAAAGTGGTTGTAAATTTTCGCTTTGAGGGTGAATTTGCGCATGGCAGTTCATGCACGTTTCTGTCGGTGGAATTGCTGCGTGTTGCGTGTTCTCAACTGTGTTGTGGCAGTAGCGGCAATCAACACCAAGTTCGCCAGCATGAAGTTTGTGACTAAAAGGAATTGGTTGCTCTGGCATGTACCCGACATCAATAGCTTGCGGACTAAAACCATACGCAACGACAATTGCAAAATACAACGGTGCTGTTGAACCTGCAATAACAATCGCTGGGAGTGCTAAGTTTGTCCAACGCGGGAATGTAAATCTTTGTTGTGTCATAAAAGTGAACTGGCCTTCGTACTACTAAAGCGACTTTCTAAACTTCTCTCAACCCTTCTACTCTTGAAGGGTTCATTTCGGGGCAAAAAAATTCAGACGACGCACCAATTGCGTCACCTAATCAAACAGTAAACTTGCCTATGATAAGTAGCCTTTACAGCATCAGCAAGTGAGATAGCGTATCAATTGAAGACTAAATCCTGCTCTTTCTCTACGCGCCAAAAATTTTCTCCGCCAACAAAAAAGCGCACCACCCAATTTACCTCTGAGGTAACCTCTGTGTCATCCTCTGAGGCATTCTCTGGGGTAACCTCAGAGGCCAAAAAAGCGGGTTGTGTTTTGCTCTGTGATCGATTCGAACTCGCTCAATGGCATGCCAAAGAGATTGGCAAGGAACGAAGCCACATACATGACGTTTTTAGGCTCATTTGGTCGTTCCTTGCGAACTGGCTCTGGGGATAAGTACGGTGAATCTGTTTCAACCATAATCCTATCGAGTGGCACAAGTTGTGCTGCTGCAGCTACTTCTGTTGCATTTTTATATGTGACAACACCCGTAAAGCTGACAGATGCACCAAATTCGAGTATTTGCTTCATCTCGTCAACTCCTTCAGTAAAACAATGAAAGACGAATCTGCTTCCTTCAAATGAACTCGCTTTGAAAATGGGCAATAAATCGTCAACGGCTTTCCTGCAATGCACGATTATTGGCCTGGAATCGTGCTTTTCGCCTTCAATCAACGCCAAGTGCTCTTCGAGTAATTTTAACTGCAGAGCAAAATCAGGGTCTGAGTAATGCCGGTCTAGGCCCAGTTCTCCCCAAGCAACGCACTTTGGGTCTTTCGAAGCCTCAAGGACATATTCCCACAGCCACTCTCCGTCTGCATAGAGCGGATGAATACCAGAGGAGAAATATACATTCTCGTGGTGCTCTGCAATCTGTCGGGCAGCCAATGCATCAGCGCCATCTGTCGCAATTGAAATCAAGGTATGCACGCCCGCTACCCGAGCACTGTCTATAACTTCCTCTACTCTGTGAGCCAATTGAGAACTTGTCAAGTGGCAATGAGAATCGATCATCTGCTTCCGCCCTTTAAAAGATTAGGATGCTCTATTGAATCGGTCAATGTAAGAGGGACAATCAATTCGGGTGCGCTGTGTTGCATGATAGAAAATGTTGCATCAGATTCCAAAACACCTACAAGAACTATCTTGAGGCGAATTGTCCATTTGTCCGGAGTACCCTTGTTTGGATTTCCTACTTTTGATTTTATCCAGGAGTCTGCTGTAATAATGATGTTTTCTGGTGACACAAACGTTGGCGCTGGCGGGGTCGAGTCTTCGTGCCATTCCAAGCTGACGATGCTACGACTTCCTTCAGAATCATCTGAAGCAACCAGTATCGTTGGTGGTAAACATTGCAGCGGTTGTTCGAAATGCGCTACGCCCTTCACACGCAATACTTCCATTTCTCCACTTGCAAACTCTAGACGCACTGTCGCGCTTCTATATTGACTTCGTTGCATATCAAGTGTCACAGGGAGTATGAACTCTTGACCAGGTGCTACAACAACGTCCGGTGACCAAGAAATCGTTGCACAAGCGCACGATGGAATAGCATTTGTAATGCGAAGTTCATGGTCGCTTACGTTTGTCAAATGAAAGGTATGTTCTAAGGTTTTTGAAGGCCGTGAAATTTTGACGAGCCCAAAGTCAAAACTCTGGTTGCCGCTTACCGTAGTGTTTCGTAACAGGAGTACTGCGATGATGCCCGCTCCAATCAAAAGCAGAATAAGAATACATGCATGTATAGTTTTTTTTGTCATACAAGGACATAGTAACGCAAAAACATCTGATTAGAAAACGAACTCCACCCCTCTGCGTACCACAGATACCCTTTAGATGGGGGAATGTGTAGTGTTTCAATTTGATGTAATAATGCGCAGTGAAGGAGCATCACAATGCAAAAAATTATTATTACTCAGGCAATTCTTTGGGCAGCAGCAATTATCACAACTACTTTAGTTCCTCCTGAAAACAGTTGGTTGCTACTAACTGTTTTAGCAGTAGTAGCAATGGGCAATTTGCAAAGGGGAGGAGCATCACAATGCAAAACGAAATAACTGAATTACGGAATCAAGTCCGAAAACTTAAGAGAATTGTCTATGGGTTTGGATGTTTAC
>JABJDN010000145.1 GCA_018665385.1 Phycisphaerae bacterium
GGATGCAGTAACACTGCATTTTCAGTAATCGTGCATCACGAATATGGTCATCACCTTGTTGCTGTCGCTGGCAGCGGTCAAGGTATGTACGGTGAAGGTATGGGCGATGTGTTAGGCGTACTTATTACTGGCGATAATCAACTTGCCCGTGGTTTCTATAGCGATGATTGTGTGAACGGAATTCGTAACGCGATTAATGATAAACAGTACCCATGCTCTGGTGGAATACACGATTGTGGTCAATTGATTTCAGGTTGCGTTTGGGATACGGTTGCTGAAATGGAAGCGGCATATCCTGGGCAAGGTGTGAGCATCGTTGCAGAACTTGCAATCAACTCTATTCCTATGCACTCAGGTACAGAAATCGACCCAACAATTACAACCGACTGGCTTGTTCTTGATGACGATGACGGTGACCTGTCAAATGGTACACCTCACTCAGTGCAAATCCTTGCAGGTTTTGCCATGCATAGTATGGACGACTTCCCGCCACCACCAGAATATGCTTGTTGTATTGACGAAGAATGTAGTGAACTTACATTTGACGCTTGCGCAGAGGCTGGCGGTGCTTGGAGAAACGGCTACAGCTGCGCGCAAGTAAGTTGTATACCATTACCAAATGATTTCTGTGAATCTGCAGAGTACATTACTGATGGCAGTTGGGATTTAATGACACTCGGTGCTCTTTCAGACTCTACGCCATACAGCGATGCGCAATGCTCTGGCACATTCCTTGGAGAGATGCATGCAGATGTATGGTTTAGTTATATAGCATGTGAAAGTGGTTCAATGACCGTGAGTACATGTAATCAAATCAATTTTGATAGCGACATTGTTGTATACCAAGGCGATTGCGATTCACTGAATCAAGTTGCTTGCAACGGTGACGGTGCTGGTTGCGATGCATATTCATCTAGCACAACGTTCAATGTAACTGGTGGCGCGCAATACCTTTTCCGTGTTGGAGGTTGGGATAGCTCTGCTGAAGGCAGCGGTACTCTGACTGTTGATGGCCCTGGCGATGGTTGCGAAGTCGACCCTTCAGTTGTTATTACATACCCTAGTGGACGACCAAGTTTGCTAGATCCAAATGGTGGAACTGTTGTAAGCATTGATGTTGCAAATGGAACATCTGAACCTGCAGGTGGTTTCTTATACTTCTATTACGGAGGTTTATGGAATCAAACACCACTTACAGCTTCATACGATGCAGTGTTCCCACCATTTGAATGTGGTTCATCGATAGATTGGTATATCGAAATTCTTTCAACGGATGATGAATCAACCGTAAGCCCTTCGAGCGCTCCAAGTAGTACTTGGAATGCTATGGCATACTCAGGTAGTGAAATCACGTTCGATGATGACTTCAACTCAGATATGGGTTGGGATGTTACAAATGGTGCAACTGAAGGTAACTGGGTTCGGGTAACTCCATCTGAGGGTGGAATTCGTTGCGATGCTGGAACTGATGCAGATGGCTCAGGCATGTGCTTTGTAACGGGCAACAGTGGCACTGAAGATGTCGATGGAGGCACAACCACTTTGTATTCCCCTGAAATGGAGTTTGGCGACGGTGCCGTACTAGCGTATTCGCGTTGGTACAGTAATGGCGCTGATTGTGATGGAGCTGACCCAAACAATGACTACTTCTATGTTGACGTAAATGTGAACGGTGGCGGTTGGGAAAACTTGGAAACAGTTGGCCCAGTTGTTGAATCAAGCGGCGGTTGGTACAACGTAGAGCATTCACTTTCAGGTGGAGGCACTATTCAAGTACGGTTCGTTTGCGGTGACTTGAATGCCGGTTCTATTATTGAAGCAGGCGTTGATGCAGTTTCAATTAAGGATAGCTACTGCGATGATGCAACATGTGCTGGCGATATCAGCGGAGACGGCATGGTTAATATCACAGACCTACTAGAAGTAGTAGGAAGCTGGGGCGCAACTGGCGGCCTCGCAGATGTAAACAGTGACGGCATCGTAAATGTTGCTGACCTGCTCGCAGTTGTGGACGCTTGGGGAGCGTGCCCGTAACTGATTAGTTAGTTTTAATCGAAAAAGCCCCACTCAATTGAGTGGGGCTTTTTTTATAAGTCGCCGTTGGTTGTTCGCTTTGGAACTTGTCTCTTATTCCTTGCTTGCTTCGTCTATGAGAGCGAAAGCACCAAGGGGATCAGAAAGAACCTTAGATCTACAGCCAGCACAGCAAAGTTGTACTAGGCGGTTGCCTACAATCATGTAGTCTGGTCCACCCATGCCATCGAGCGGTCCTTTACCAACGACACAAGTCGTGATTGGATAAGACTTCTTTTGTAGTTTGATGATTTCTTCATCAAGTTCAGCAACATAGTTTACAGGGTCAGCAAGAAATTCTGCTTTGCAGTCATTGCAACAAGTTCTAAACAATCGGTTGCCGTAAATAAAATCTGCCGATCCGCCTTTTTTATCAAGAGGCTCGCCACTTACAATGCAAGTATCGATTGGGTAGAACGGCAATTGTTGTGCAATCATTTTTGCATCAATTTCTTTGAATTTTGCTTCTTTATCTTTATTGAAATACGGTACGCATCCAGCACAACAAAATCGAATTTCTCTACCATCAATAA
>JABJDN010000142.1 GCA_018665385.1 Phycisphaerae bacterium
CAAAGCGTTTTGCAAGAAGTTGAAGCTGGCGGCGATCCAAATCGTTGGTGGCGAAGCGATGCCGACGGCGTAGATCAACAAGAATTGATTGCATCATTGTTCTATTGGCCAAGAGTAGAGCCCTATCCGCCAACTTCAATCAGGTTTGACCAAGCGCTGATGATGGCTTCCTTAGCAGAAGGCTGTGTGTCCTTTAAAATTGAATGGACATACGACGAAGGTGTGGGCGAAGCAGTCGATGCAAATTATAATTTGTTTACTGGGTACGAGTACGATGCCGCACTTCCACAACCATGGTTTGGAGATGCATGGCCAAGCGATGGGAGCCAGCCAGGCGACCAATATACGATTACTTTCGACTCGCTCTCCCGATTTACAACACTTGCTAATAATGGTGATATTCCCCACACACCAGCTTGGTCGATTGACCCCTCGATTATCGAGACTAGTTTTGTAGAATCAGAAGGTTCATTGGTCGCTCCCGTGCCAACTCTTGATGGATATGTTGGAAAAGTACAAGAGTACTGGGCGATGTTCGGGTACAACACGAACGATCCATTTTTTGAAAATGATTTAGATTTTTTGAACGACGATATAAATTCTGATTCCGCGATGGACGAAGGGCTATTGCCTGGTGACCCGACTTGGCGGTATACACCTTGGCCAAGTGCGTTGCGAATAACAATGCGATTACTTGATCGCGATAACCGTTTAGGCTCCGGCTGGACGTACCAATTTGTCGTTGACCTACCGGAGCGAAAGTAATGAGCATGAATAAACTATATAGGCAATCGTATCGTGGTAATGCACTTATATTAGTAGTAGGGATTTTAGTATTGCTCGTGCTCGTTGCAACTGCGTTTATTACGAAAACGCAAAGTGGTAGGGCGACTGCTAGTGCCCAGCGCGATTCATCTATGCTTACAGATCGTTCAAACACAATCCATAGGGAAATAGCTGATGAAATTGCACAGTCATTGTTTGCAAAAAACATCGCAGCTACGTTTGAAGCTCCTACATATAGCGCCAACACAAGAAGAGTGGCTTCTGGTATAGCCGCTCAACGATATGGCCATGATCCAAGGTACCCCTATAACCATGCCCCATACGCGGTGATTCCTTGGACAAATCCGCCAGATCCAGATCCAGATGACCCTCTTCAAGATGGCATTCCTGTACTCGGGCCAGACAACCCACTAGGGGGCCCATCATTTGGCGATGCAAGGTGGTTACGAGACACTGAGCCTCAGCGCGCTGACATTATTGACTATGTAAACCAAGGGGTCTCTGGATGGAACTTTGTTGACGGAACACCAGAAACGTTTTCGCATTGGCAACACATGACGAACTTGTCAAGAAGTGGAAACGCTTGGCGTATTGTCAAAGATATTAGTAACGTTACAAGCGAAACCACTTTTGGTAATTCTCCTACGCCAATTATTGTGGACTTAGATGTTCCGATTGAACAGTGGCCAAGCTTTAGGCCAACTACAGCTGGCGCACTAGGCGTTAATACATCAACTGGTTTTCCTGCCCTCTTGAATGGCGGCGCAGACAATTTTAATCGTTGGCGTCAATGGACAACTTTATATGGTTGGGCTGCAGGTCAATTGAATTCAGACAAACTTCCACATAACTTTTTGAATTTGAGCGACCTGAATGGGGACGGTATTCAGAATGACCCAAACTTCGGTGAACGACCGCTTGATGCCTATGTTAAAGGAACTAACCGTTGGTATACCGAGAAATGGATAACGGATACTGATGGCGATGGTATGACCGATGCCCTCTGGCATTTGTATCCACAATCTTTGGGGTCTGACACAAAGCAAGTCATTGCGATTTCGGTCACTGATAATAGTGCTCGAGGTAACGTGAATGTTGCAACAAGTTTTCAACGTAGTGATTATTATGGAACAGATACTGCGAGGGACCGTCATGGCGAAGGAACAAAAGGCCATACACCTGCTGACCTTGCAATTATTGGACAGAATGACTTGTCCTTTGGAAATGTGTATCCATGGCGAGTCGGGTTTATGGATAACCTAGCAAACTTACCTGGCAACGACATGTTTCCAAATGGTTCTATTAATGATTGGGTGTCCTATAATCAAATCGGTCAAGATGGGTACCAAGTAAACGTAGATTGGAACACAGATCAGTGGGACGATCGAGCCAATGCAAGTCTTCTTGATGAACTCGGTATTGAGGTGAACGAGAATTTAGTAAACCCGGTATTCAACGACGCCACGAACATGTTGAATCCTACAGACGATTTATATTCACAGTACGGGCGAATGTGGTATTGGCAACTCGCTGGGCGTGACCCATTTACGGCGACCTATGGTCTACGTCCTTTTACACTTTCTGACGAATTAGAATTGCGTGCAGCAGAAGGCAATAATTATCAATTTGTTGGATCACGATTTGAGCGTGGCTTGAACGATATCATCGGTCAAATTTCGAATGGTGCTGTGCAGAACCAATTCATTCGAAGCGATTACCAGCACAACCATGAAGCATCAGAATACCGCGATCAACTTGATAACCGCCAACTCTTGTTTGATAATAGACATAAACTCACAATGTTCAATGGCGCAAGAAATGACTTGCTTCCGCCATGGCTTCGGTGGGAAGATCGCTTCTGGAATCGGCATGACCCCGAAACACTTAACTTGCCTGTTGGGTACGATGCATTTGATATAAATAAATACGAAGACGCCGGAGTGCCCGATGCTATTCGTCCAGGTGTGTACGGTTCAATATTCCCGATGCGCGTTGCAATTGAAGGCATTAACGCCGCAATCGCAAATGGGCAACAAGGACTAGAAAATGCTATTCTGAATTGGCGTGAACAATCAAGAACAAAACTTGATTTGCGGGAATACTATCCAGGCGAATTCGTGTTCGGTACACAGTATTGGTGGGAAGACGAGCAAGACGGGAAACTGCTATTCTCAGAACGCTTGCCGATGCAATTGTTACTAGCAATGACTGATGCTCAAGAGCATGGCGGGAGTAACCTTGATAGCGTACTGCAAGAGTCGAATGCTCCACTCGGAACCTACGATACGCCTAATCCTGATGGAGATTGGGATTCAATTGATACAAACTATTACCAACAAGCAAGATTAGCTTCGGCTGGGCTCGCGTCAAATATTCTGACGTACCGTGATGAAGACGATGAGTGGCGTCAACACTCTGCTTTGCCTTACACGTATAACAGTACTGTTCGCATGATGGACTTGCCGTTGTCTCAAGCGGTCGTGCCTCCGATTATTGGCAGGCAGTCAAACGACGCGGTTGACCCGCTATGGGGAACATATGTTCCATTTGCAGATGCATCAATTGCGGGTCCAAATGAGCCGACGGTTGAAATGCTTGGTCTTGAAGCACAACCATTTATAATGGAAGTTTTTGTAGCACACGTGCATCAAGCTAAAACAGGGGGCGCTCCTGGTGCCTGTTGTTTGGGTTCAGAAGTATGCGTCGAAGTTTCAGAAGATACTTGCTTGGCAGTGCTAAATGGAAATTGGGATGCTACAGATTGCGATTCATATATTTGTCCAGGCGGCGCTTGCTGTCTAGAACTAGGCGGTTGCGTATTTATTGAACAAGACGATTGCGATATTCGCGGTGGCGATTTCCGAGGTGAAGGTATTTCTTGTTTGAATGTTCCGTGTACGGGAGCTTGTTGTGTAGATGGCGTAGATCAAGCGGGCAATGGCGAATGCATTGACGTATCAGCACAAACGTGCGCTGAACTTGGAGCAGCTTTTGCGGGCTTCGATTCAGCCTGTGCTTCCACGGCTTGTATACCACTTGGATCTTGTTGTTTTGAAAGCGCAACATGTATGGACGTGCTTAGTCTAGCTCATTGCATTGACATGGGCGGCACGTATAACGCTGGCATCTTTTGTGCTACTAAGCCATGTAAGCCTGGCGCTTGCTGTTTGCCTGAACAATACGGTGCTTGTGTCGAAGTATCTGAAGATACATGTACAGTGCAACTAGGTGGCGTGTACCAAGGTCTAAATACGGTTTGTGAAGTTCAACCTTGTATTTCTATTGGAGCATGTTGTTTTGGGAGTGGTAGCTGTATTGATTCAATGTCAGCGGGTACATGTACAGCGGATGGCGGCACATTTATCGGAGGCGCATCATGTGCAGATGGCGCCCTGAATACATTCGTAGCTGTTCCAACTTTTGATACAGGCATGTCGGAAACATTCCCCACAGTTCCGCAAGGGGCCGAAGTATCTTTCGTTGTCGGTGAACAAGCAACTGGTGCACGTGACCATTTCATTGTTAACTACATAATAAGCGATGGCATTGAAGCAAACGAAGTGACAAACGCAGTGATTGTTTTGCATTACGAACAATTTAGTGGCGTACAGTCTACGGTCTCTGTTTCTCGACTGACACAAGAATGGGAACACCTTACTGCAACCTGGAATACATTCGACGGTGTCAGTGTATGGCCGGGTGGAGTGGGTGCTGTAGGTGATACTGATGGCTCACTTGGAATTCAAACATTTGCAGTAGGAACATCGGGAGATGTAAAAATTCATGTTGAAGAATTTGTTCAAGATGCAATTTTAAATCGAGATAGAGTACTCTCATTACTCTTTTACAAGAACGCTTCAGATGGAGCTGAAAGTACAACGCAATTCTCAACAAGCGAAACAGTTGATGGGGCCTCTCCATTACTCACAGTGCAATATATCATCGGCGCAAGCCCTTGCGCGGCAGCTTGTTGTTTTGGTACTGCTGCATGTGAAGAATTCTCAATTGATACTTGTACTGCACTTGGCGGCACATACGTTGAAGGTATTACATGTGAAGAGGGTGGTTGCACCGGGGCATGCTGTTTCTCAACAGGTGGTTGCGAGAACTTATCGCAAGAATCTTGCGAGTCATCATTCGACGCAACATTCTTAGGGGCAGGTACATCTTGTGATATCGCATCGTGCGGTATCGAAGGCGCTTGCTGCTTGACATATATTCCTGATGAAATCTGGTTGAATGAAATCCTGTACGACAATTCCCCAGTATGGCTGAACGAATTTCAATACGACACAGTTGATTTGGCATGGGTAAACGAGTTTCATTACGACAACACAGGCGTAGACGTCGATGAATTTATTGAAGTGGCAGTGGATACGTTCGTTGACCCAGCAGATGTACAAGTGCAGTTATATGACGGCGCTACGGGAGCAATGTATAAATCTCATGAACTTGCTGTATTTACTGTTGGGGCTGAACAAAGTGGCAAAACGATATATTCACTCAATACTGCATTACAGGATGATATTGAAGGTATTGCGATTGTTATTAACGGCACAGTAGTTCAATTCATCAGTTACGAAGGCACGTTTACCGCAACTGCCAGTGACGCTAATGGATTGACCTCTGTCGATTATGGTGTCTCTGAAGTAGGGACTGCAGTGGGTACATCAATAGGTATCGATGGGGTTGGTACAAACTTTGCCGATTTTGCTCCAATAGCATTTGGAATTGATTCCTCTGGCGCTGTAAATGAAGGGCAGCAAATAAACCATAATGAGTTGATAGAAATTGCTCTGGATGCAGAAATTGATCCAGCAACTACACTCGTTGAAGTGCTTTTGTATAACGGTGCTGATGGCACACAGTACGACAGTATCGATGTGAATGATATGACTGTTGGCGCTACTTCCCAAGGCATGACGCTCTATTCGACATTGACAACTTTACAA
>JABJDN010000184.1 GCA_018665385.1 Phycisphaerae bacterium
AAGTAAAGCAGTCGACTTTATTGAGAAACGGACCGAGGTTGTTGAGCGAGATTGGGTTGATGACCGTTCAATTTATACGATTAAAATAGGTCGCAACCAGTTCGAGCAACTACTTTCTCGGGAGCGTGATATTCGTATAGGGGACGAAGATGCGAGTGTGGCAATTGAAAAATTATGGGCTATTCCATTTGAAAATGGAGAATGTTGCCAACTTCCGCCACATAAATTTCAAGAAGAGTAAACTACTTTTGGATGAATATCTGGAGTAGATTTTGACACCAAACGTTTTTGGATTAGATCAATTCGCAAACGACTTAAACCCTGCAATAGTAGGCATGATTCGTTCATGGCATGGCGATTCTGAACTAGAGCCTCTTTACCATAGGTTACAAGCTCGTAAAACGCGGAGAGGCTTTTTAGACTCGTTTGCAGAAGCCCTTGTTGCGTTGCATGCAAGGCGATGTGGATGCTCGATACAAGTTGAAGTGCCAACGCCTTCAGGAAAAACTTGCGACTTGTTACTAGAACGTAACGGCGTTTCCCTTTTTGTTCATGTGAAAAGGCTTGGCAGTAGAAAGCCAACGACAAAGCGTATGCAAATTTCCTCTAGGTTACGCATTCTTGAACAGATTGAAAAACCGTGGGTAGTCAAAGTTCGTTGGCAAGAATCATTAGATGACGAAGCAATGCAAGCGTTCGTGATTGCAGCAGCTTCGTTCATCGAAACTGCGAGGCTAGGTGACGAAAAGGTGGTTCGAGATGCGAATGGTGTTGAACTTGGTGGCGTAAAAATTGTAGCACCCCAAGAGGAACGACGCGTAGCGCTTGTAATAGGATTGCCAAGTGGATTCGTTGATGAATCGCCACGAATAGATCGGTTGTTGCATAGAGCGCATAAACAATTCATGCCAAAGGGATCGAATCTTATACTGGTATGCACTCCACATTTGCAAGGTGTTGGAGATGTAGAGTCCGCGTTGCTTGGTACGTATGTTGAACGCTGGGACGAGCACCCTGCTAAAGGGAAACGGGTTGCACACGGAAGAAGTAAGGATGCATTTTGGTGCCACAATCAGATGCAAGATTCTCAGCTTGCAGGGTGGTTTTGGTTAGCGCCAATGCACCATGAGTACCAGGGGAAGCTGTGGATGCGCGAAGGGTACGATGCTCTGACTCCGGTTGCACAACTTGCGCAAGATCTCTTCTCAAAATAGCCTAATGGCTGTAACATATATAGTTCACTCATACTATTGAAAGGATCGACCAATGAAAGACGCTCGATATACAAAACTCGCTGACCTGCTCATCAACTATTCAACATGTTTACAAAAAGGGGAACATATTCTCATTGAAGCATTTGATATGCCAAGAGAAATGATTATTGAATTGGTGAAAGCAGCATCGAACGTTGGTGGTCACCCACACGTTGCAATCAGAGATGCACAAATAATGAGAGCGCTTCATGACGATGCACAAGATGCACAGTATGAAATGTGGTCTGAGTACGATCTTGAACGAATGAAACGTATGGATGCCTATCTTGGAATGCGTGGTTCGCATAACGTAAGCGAGTTAAGCGGTCTTGACTCAGCCCGTCAACAAGCGTGGGGTCGAATCTACGGAGCGCCAGTTCACATGAAGCAGCGCTTGAACGAAACACGTTGGTGCGTGCTGCGCTGGCCAACTGCCGGGATGGCACAACTTGCTGGTATGAATACAGAAGCATTTGAAGATTTTTACTTTGATGTATGTACACTTGATTACAGCTTGATGGCAGAAGCAGCAGAAAAACTTGTCGATGCTATGAATGCAGCTGAGCAAGTGCATATCCAAGGTCCAGGCGATACCGATTTGACATTTTCAATAAAAAATATTCCTGCAATCCCTTGTTGCGGGAAATTAAATATTCCTGATGGCGAAGTATTCACTGCGCCTGTGAAGGATTCCATTCAAGGTGTCATTCACTACAACACGCCATCTATATACCGTGGTCACTCTTTCGAAAATATTCGTCTCGAGTTTAAAGATGGAAAAATAGTTGGTTGTACTGCAGATCAAGGTGCAGAATTCCTTGACGATATTTTCGACACTGACGACGGTGCACGCTTTGTTGGTGAATTCGCTATAGGATTTAATCCTTATATAAAAGAAGCAATGAAGGATATTCTGTTTGATGAGAAAATTGCAGGCTCGTTGCACTTCACGCCTGGCAATTCGTACGAAGAAGCATGCAATACAAACAAATCCGAAGTGCATTGGGATTTAGTTTTGATTCAACGACCTGAATATGGCGGTGGAACAATTAGTTTCGATGGAGAGATCATCCGTAAAGATGGACAATTTGTAAAAGAGGAATTGCTTGCTTTAAACCCAGAAAACCTGATTGGGCAGGCTTGTTGCTGCTAAACAGCGCCCTATAACAAATCCAGACGGAACAAACCACACTGCTTTACGTGATGGTAATGCTTTCTCGTATAGACTCATTCAGTGGGACTGCTGCAAGGCCGATGGTCAGGCTATGGATGAAACAACTACATGGAAAAGCACTCGTGCACTTCTTCTTGGAGAGGTGTTAGTTGAGCAGGGATTGCTCAGTGAACAAGATGTTTACAAAATTTTAGAGCATCAAAAAAAGTCAGGTCGTCCCTTCGGCGAACTTGCTGAAAAGCTCTGTAACATCTCAACAGAAGCAATCGAGGAAGCATGGGCATACCAGTATGCCTTCAACGCACCTACTATTGACCCGCTCTCT
This sequence comes from Phycisphaerae bacterium, assembly GCA_018665385.1. GTDB lineage: Bacteria > Planctomycetota > Phycisphaerae > Phycisphaerales > SM1A02. The sequence goes on from JABJDN010000184.1 coordinate 2,753, forward strand.
TTTATTCCCAGAAGCGATGCAAAGAAACTAGTTTCTGCTCGGCAAGCTTGGCAATTTAAGTGCTTACCGATGAACCTTGAAGGGGATACCCTCGTTCTTGCAACGACACCGCGTTACTTGCAAAAAGCATTGAAGTTTGCAACCCGTGTTCTTGATAGGCCCGCATATTTTATGATGACAACGGAAGCGCGGCTTTCAGCAGCGCTGTCCGAACATTATCCGCTAGGTGGAATGTGTGCATCTAGTGCATCAAACGATACGATGAAACGGTTAATGTACAAAATGCGTATGGAACGGATGAGGGAAGCCGGATAGATAATGGCGAAACCCGGACTTGAACCGGGGACACCGGCATTTTCAATGCCGTGCTCTACCAACTGAGCTATTTCGCCTACCTAAGTCGCAAAGGGTACCCGACAACGGGCCATTTTTCAAGCGTTGACATGCGTAACCTGTATTTTCCCGAGCAATGAGTTATCTGTATCTTGCAGCACCTTAAACTCATTTCGCCATGATTCTGACGAAGATTTTGCAAAGGAAGCGCTGAGGCATTCTGGCTCAGTTTCGGTGGCGCATGCCAAAATAATTCCTTCCTCAGATATTGCTATCGAAGTACCACCCCAATGTGCAACATCATCATGTCCGATTCGATTGCAACCAATGACTTGCGCTTGATTTTCGATAGCTCTCGCGACCAGAAGTGCCTTCCAACTATAGATTCTTTTGATTGGCCAATTTGCTGAATTTGTGAATACTTCAGCACCTGCGAGAGTTGCTAGGCGCCAGAGTTCTGGGAATCGTAAGTCGTAACAAATGAGGGGGCAAATCTTGCGACCTTCAATTTCAACAATACAAATCGAGTTTCCCTTATCGATAACTTGATTTTCTCCAAATGGATTGCATGTGAAAACCTTTTCATAGGTCGTTAGGATTTCACCACTTGGAGTGCAGATACTAACGCAATTGGAAGCGCGGTTTTCATGGCGGTTGGCCCATCCAACTTGAAGCCATATTCCACGTTGTTTTGAGATTTGGCATCCCCAAGCCACAGCATCACCTTGGCTGATGGCATTAATATCAATAGAAAAGCCAGTAGTAGTCATCTCTGGCAATACAACAAAATCACCTTTCGCAATAAACGACTCCGCTATGATTGCTTCGATACATTGTTCTGTAGCAGATGCATTAGCAGGGATGACATCGTGTTGAATTGCATGAAATTTCATAACCAAATTGTAACTTCTGGTACGGTGTCTGCCATGAAAGCTTGTAAACGAATCTTCCTTATTCTATGCATTTATGTAGTAACAGCCGCAATTCTGCAGGCTGCAGTTTTTTACATAGAGTGGCTCGGGAATGATTCTGCTCAAGTGTATTGGGAAACTGTACTGATTATTGCAGCATTGATTGTAGCTACGCAATGTGTATTTCTCATACCAATAGTACATCCACCAACTGTATCCTTGTACGGCAAATCATTGAAAGTCAGTTTTGTAATTGCTGCTTTTTTAGCTTCGATATCCTCAATGGTTTTGCTATTGGGCATATTTTCGTTCGTTACTTCGATTGTTTTACAGTCACCAAAAGAGGACACGGTTCAACCATGGGTATTTTGGGCAGTGCTCGGATGCACATGGCTTTGTTGGTCGATATTTTTACTGAAGTTTGTCATGCGGAAGAATCACGATGCTACGCCTTTGGTTCGTGTAACCGGGTTACTTTTTGCAGGAACAGTGGTGGAGGTGTTACTTTCAATCCCACTTGCGATCATGGTTGAAAGGCGAAGTAATTGTTACTGTGAAAACGGTTCTTTTTTTGCGCTTGTGTTTTCAATCATTGCAGCGTTTTGGTTGTTTGGGCCATGTATGGTGATGCTTCTCTTTTGGAGAAAGCGTCCATGGATAAAAGACCATTGTTTGCAGTGTGGTTATCCAAGAAAAGTTGCGAATGTTGATACCTGCAGCGAATGTGGTTGCAGTCTGTAAGGGTCTGGTGCACCAGGCCCTGTAAGTGACTTCGAACTAGACCCGGAAGGGCGACCGACGGGGCTCGAACCCGCGACATCCAGGATCACAACCCGGTGCTCTACCAACTGAGCTACGGTCGCCATTGGGAATAGGAAGGGTATCCGCACTCGCTCAGAAGGTCAATATCACTTGCTGTTTTGATGGCATTTCTAGAAGAGAAAAAGTGCCAATTCTGTCGAGATGTGGATAGAATATCCCGTTTGACTCAATTTTCTTCAAACCAGTAATAACAGCAAGAGATTTGCCATGAAAACTGCAACACACGAACTTAATTTTCCCGGAATCACAGTCTACACAAACCTGTCAACAGAACGCTTAGTAGAGCTCTCGTTAGAACGTGGCGAAGGGGTGCTCGCATCGAACGGCGCGCTTTGTTGTGACACTGGCGAACGGACAGGTCGTTCACCCAAGGATAAGTTTGTTGAAGATACTCCAGCCATTCACGATGCCATCGATTGGGGCAAAGTGAACCAACCGATTTCACCTGAAAATTTCTCAAAAATTGAAGCGCTTGCAACAGAGTATATGAATACTAAAAATGAACTGTTTAGGTTCAATGGCTACGCAGGTGCTGACGAGCGATACAGATTGAACGTGTCCGTCGTAACTGAAGAGGCATGGCAAAGTTTGTTCGCTGCGACTATGTTTATCCCAAGTGGAATTACAGAAGGGTTTGACCCGAACTGGACAATCATCGATGCTTGCAATTTAAAGATTGAAGATTGGGAATCTCTGGGCTTGAATAGTGACATGTGCATTATTCAATCGATGGAACAAAAAAAAGTAATTATTTGTGGAACTCGATACGCGGGCGAGATCAAAAAATCTATCTTTTATGCGATGAATTTCGATATGACTGCAGTGAATGTATTTCCAATGCATTGTTCTGCGAATGTTGATAAAGAGGACGAAACAAACGTTGCGCTCTTCTTCGGATTAAGCGGGACAGGAAAAACAACGCTCTCCGCTGATCCAAACCGTCCTCTAATAGGCGATGACGAGCACGGTTGGAGCGATGACGGTGTTTTTAACTTCGAAGGTGGCTGTTATGCAAAATGTATAGAGCTCTCAAAAGAAGGCGAACCACAAATTTGGGATGCTATTAAGTTTGGTGCAGTTCTTGAAAATGTCGTTCTTGAAAAAGACACTCTTATTCCTGATTACGACGATGGTTCAAACACTGAAAACACGCGTGTCGCGTATCCAGTCAGTTATATTCCAGACGCAAAAATTCCAAGCGTATGTGGACACCCTAAAAATGTAATCTTTCTTACAGCGGATGCATTTGGTGTTTTGCCTCCTGTAAGTAAACTTACTTCAGAACAAGCTATGTATTACTTTATCAATGGGTATACATCGAAGCTCGCAGGTACAGAGGCGGGCGTTACAGAGCCACAGCCATTCTTTAGTCCTTGCTACGGCGGGCCATTCTTGCCTCGTCCACCAATGGAATATGCAAATTGGCTTGCAAAACGAGTGAAAGACCAAGATGCGAACGTATGGTTGTTAAATACAGGTTGGACCGGTGGGGGATACGGGACTGGCTCACGCTTTAGCCTTGCCTGGACACGTGCATTTGTTACTGCAATTCTAGATGGCTCACTCTCTGATTCCGAGTTTGTGGCACATGATATTTTTGGCCTTCAAATCCCTACGACCGCACCGAATGTACCTTCAGAAGTACTTGACCCTTGCCAGACGTGGGGTGATAAGGAAGCATATGTCACTACAGCACAGGCACTTGCAGATAAATTTAGAGCAAATGACAAGAACTACGCGATGGACGAAGCCGTTCGTTCCGCAGGTCCAAACTGCGCATAGTTACCCACATTAACGCATAAGAACATTATCGGACGCCCGAATTCAACAATTCGGGCGTTTGTTCGTTTTTTCAACACAATCCTTACCCTCGGAGTAAATAGAGCCCTCTGCATTGACGAAACCTCAGTTGTCGTAATACCACGTGGAGACGTGGATTCCTTAACCGCACTCTAACTGAAGGTGAACGTGGCAATGATAAATCCGTTCGATAAAGATGTACTAACAACTGGCGAAGTCGCAAAAATTTGCAACGTCGCTGCACGAACAGTAAGCAAATGGTTTGACACCGGTCAAATCGAAGGCTACAGAATTCCAGGTTCGAAAGATCGGCGAATTCCCGTGCAATCCCTTATGAACTTTATGCAAGAGCATGGCATACCCTTTGACGGGCTTATGTCAGGCAATACAAGAGTTCTTATCGTTGATAAAGATACAGAAGTCTGTAAAACACTTGAGCGTGTTTTTTCTGACCAAACAGAATATGTTGTGCAATCGTGCAGCAATCCGTTTACAGCGGGCGTCGAGTGCGAACGCTTCCGACCACATGTCATGCTGTTTGACCTTGAATTCTGCGGCGATGATTACACGGCTTTCACGAAATCACTTCGTGAGAGCGACGAACTACAAGCCACTAAAATTATTGCTATGAGTGGGCGTCTGAGTGACGGCCAACTTACCCAGCTAACATGCAGTGGCTTTGATGGCGTTCTACGAAAGCCATTTACAGTGCGGCAAGTGATTGATTCCATCGAAAACGCCGTTGCACTCGTGTATTAACCATAAACTCCTTTCCTTCTGGTTTCTCCAAACCAGTGTGTTATCCGCAAGCTCGCCTTTTGGCGGGCTTGCGTTGCATTGGTACAATACATATATATGCGTATTGGTCTGGTACAACTAAACCCAATAGTGGGTGACATCGAAGGTAACACCGAGAAGTTACAGCACGCAATATCTAGTCTCGATGCAGAAATTATTCTGACAACAGAGATGGCTATTTGTGGGTACCCGCCACGTGATTTGCTGTGCGACATAGAATTTGTACGAGCGTGCGAACAAGCAGTGCAGAGTATCGCTTGTACAACTCGAGAAGAGTACGTCCTTTTAGGGCACCCAAGAGTTGATGAAGTCACTGGGCGAATACGAAACTCTGTAAGCGTTGCACATGCAGGTAATGTGATTGCTGTAAGCGACAAGTTGTTACTGCCGAGCTACGACGTGTTTGATGAAAAAAGATATTTTGAACAGGGCGAGAGTATTTGTACGTTTTCCGCGTACGGTAAAACAATTGGAATTGCAACGTGCGAAGATTTTTGGCAGGGCAACGATGCTGCCGTTGCCTCAGCATACGACACTGATCCGATGCAACAATTGATAGAAGCAAAGTGCGATGTTATCGTTTGCCCAAGTGCATCTCCCTTCGTTGCTGCAAAACACAACGAGCATATTTTATACACTAGAAAGTTAGCATCTAAGTACGGAGTTACTATTGCGATGTGCAATCAAGTTGGCGGAAACGACGATTTGATTTTTGACGGCGGTTCGTTTATTGCAAATACAGATGGAATCATCGGTGAACTTCCGTTGTTTACTGAAGAAGCAAAATCTTTTAGTTTGGATGCACAACCAATTGAGCCAGTACTACTCAGCACATACGAAGAATTATGGCATGCACTCGTCCTTGGGACGCGTGATTATGTTATGAAAACTGGCCATGGCTCTGTTTTGCTTGGGCTTTCTGGTGGGATTGACTCAGCAGTTGTCGCAACAATTGCCGTCGCTGCTCTAGGCGGTAATGCAGTACATGGCGTTCTTATGCCATCAAGATTTTCATCACTCGGTTCTATTGAAGATGCTGAGAGATTGGCTGAAAATCTTCAGATTCAAACAGAGACATTGCCCATCGAACACTTGCACGTTGCTTTTGAACGCACACTTGGTGATGCTTGCCTTGAACAATCTGACATTGCAGGTGAAAATGCACAAGCTCGACTACGAGGGCTGTTGCTGATGGCTGTAAGTAATACCAATGGTTCACTTCTACTCGCTACGGGTAATAAATCAGAACTTGCTGTTGGGTACAGTACGTTATACGGCGACATGAATGGCGCCATCTCGCTTATAGGTGATGTCTACAAAACAGATGTATGGGCGCTTGCAAACTGGATAAACGCAAACTATGAACAATGTGGTTTCGCTGCTCCCCCTGTTCCTGAATCATCTATTACAAAACCACCTTCAGCTGAACTGCGGTTTGGCCAAACTGATCAAGATTCGCTTCCCGAATACGATGTCCTCGATGCAGTTCTTCGATTGCACATCGATTGCGGACTTGGTCTTGAAGAATTACAAGAGGCAGCATCATCTTCATCAGAATTACATGAAAAGATAGTTCGCATGGTGGATATCGCACAATTTAAACGCGACCAAGCATCAGTCATCTTCAAAACATCTCCTCGCACCTTTGGCAGGGGAAGGCGTATGCCCATTGTTATGAAACGCGCATGGTCGACTTCGAGGGAAATGACATGACGATTCGTAAGTTGCCAACGGTTTTAATAAACCAAATTGCAGCGGGTGAAGTTGTAGATAGGCCTGCGAGCATCGTGAAAGAGCTTGTAGAAAATGCCATTGATGCGGGAAGCACGAGGGTCGACGTGCAACTAGAGCATGGTGGTAGAGATCTCATCCGAGTAAGCGATAATGGTTGTGGTATTGCAGCAGACGAAATCGAATTAGCAATTACCCCGCATGCAACAAGCAAAATTTCAGAAGAAGCAGATTTAGCAGCAATTGCATCGTTAGGATTTCGAGGGGAAGCACTTGCTTCAATCGGCTCTATAAGTCATTTGTCAATAAAAAGCAGACGCGAACAAGACGAAGAAGGTGCATCCATCGAGGTCGATGGTGGAACGATGTCTGCACCTAGACCGGTACCGATGAGCGGTGGAACAACTGTCGAAGTGAAACGTCTTTTCTTTAACACACCTGCGAGAAGAAAGTTTTTGAAATCTGATGGTGCTGAAACTACGCGAGTCCGCGAAGTAATACAAAAGTTAGCCTCGTCGCACAATGATGTCAGTTTTTCTTTGTCAAGTGGGGACCGCCTGTTACTAGATTACCCAAAGACTTCGCCTAAAGAACGAATTCTTTCCATCGTTGGTACAGAACTTGACGGCGAACTTATGGAAATAGAGGGTAGAGCAGAAGGTATTACGTTTTGGGGTTTAGTTGGTACACCAAGCGTTGCTCGACCAACTTCGAAACATATCCGAGTACATGTCAATGGTAGATCAATTACTGATAGTTCAATTACGCATGCATTAAAAGAAGCATTTAGAGGCTTGATCGAACCAAAGCGATGGCCTACCGCGGCGCTGTTTTTAGAAATGGAACCAACACTTGTTGATGTAAATGTGCACCCGCAAAAAAATGAAGTGCGTTTTCGAAATAAAGATGTCGTTTGGCGTTTAGTTCACAGAACGATTTCGTCTGCACTGGA
>JABJDN010000162.1 GCA_018665385.1 Phycisphaerae bacterium
AAGCAACCGGCTACCGCGAGATAAAATGTTCTGATAATTGCCTTCAATGACTACGCTACTTTCTTGCGTACCGAATGGTGTCATTGCTGGGGTTAACAAACTAACAACTGTGCTTCCGTAGTGTAATTGAATTGCTATGGAAGAACCAAAATCTGCATTCGCTGAATCTTCAAGTGCAACAAGTACATCTGCCTGCCCAAGAATTTCTTTTGTGTTCAAATCAATGATTTGGCCATCAAGGCAATAGGCAACACCGCTTTCGGTAGACAACGCTACGCCAGTGATGTTGGTTGTTTCTCCAACAATGGGATTGCCGTCAGTAAGTCGAATTGCACCGCCCCTGCCAAGTGCAATTGGCCATGCTCCCACTTGAACTAACTCGCTAGCTTGACTGCCAAGTCCTTGCACTGGAGCCCTGCTCAAAACTTTTGGCAGTGCTGGGTCAGCAAGAGTGCACGTCACAACAACACCTGAATCTAACAGCGCGTAGAGTGCGTTGTTGGTTATGAGAATATCTTTGCAAAAAGACTCGCCCTCGTAGGAAGTTAGCAAAATACTTGCCACTTGTTCGCCAGAGTTCTTCTTGAGCACTACCAATTTGTCGCCAAGGCTCTGGTACCAATAACTTCCGTTAATTTCTAGGGAATCTGCTTTTCCACCAACGACGTGGCGGACTGTAAGCTCTTCTGCTTGCGTACTGCATGCAAATACAAGTGCAAAAATAGTAGTACAAATTGTGCAAATCTTTTTCATTCGTGTCATGATACACCGATGTCTACACCCTCTGATGACCGTTTGTCCCAATTACGCAATCTTCTTGAAAGCGACCCACACGATGCTTTTTGTATGTACGGCATAGCGATGGAACATGCCAAGTCTGGGCACCACCAAGAAGCAATAGCATGGTTTGATAAAACTATAGAAACTGACCCTGCCTATTGCTACGCGTGGTACCACAAAGCGAGAATTCAAGAAGATGCTGGTGATACAGCAGGTGCAACGCTAACACTCGAAGAAGGCATCCAGCAAGCAACTGAATTGGGCGATGCGCATGCCACAGAAGAAATGGGCGCACTTTTGCAGAGCATTATGAGTTAATGCCTAGCATCACTGATATCCAAGCACTTGAAAAAGACCCCAACTTTGCAATGGTCTACGTTGATGGCACACTCCATTGCACACTTCCGCGTTCAACTGTCGAAGAACTGGCTCTTGCAGTTGACCAAGAGTGGACAGAAGAGTGCGATGCAGTTGTTACGCAACTTGAACAAATTGATACTGGCAAATCAATGGCACTTGACCTTATCTCTAGAAAAGCATGGGGAGTTCGAGAACTAGCAGCGCGATTGATGAAGCGTGGCATAGATGCAAACATAGCACGTGTAACTACTGAAGAACTTGCGAAAGATGGCTGGCTTGACGACATCACCTACGCGGGCGCTCGAATAAGAGACTGGACAAGATTAGAACCAGCTAGCCGAAGGTGGCTTCACATGAAGTTACAAGAACGACTTATTTCAAGAGAAGATGCCGATCAAGCCATTGATGAAGAACTTGCAGGTTCTAGCGAGCAAGACTTGGCAACGACACTTGCAGGTCTGCGACTCGCAAAAGTATCGAATCTAGATGAAGTAACTGCACGCAGGCGGGTTATCTCGGCACTCTCGAGGCGAGGGTTTTCTACAGATGTTGGTTCAGAAGCTATACGTAGAGCGCAAGCAGAACGTGCGTAGTTGGGTAGAATGACCGAATCATGAAAGCGAACGTAAACAACACACCAATAGAAATCGCATACGAAGATTTGCCTTCGCCGTGCAACTCTTTCATTGATTGCAGAGCAGTCGAAGAATACGAGATTGCTCATTACGATGGCGCAATAAACGTACCGTTGCAACACGTAACCATTTGCATTGATAGTTTTCCGTATAAAAAAGAGGACACCTTCTTTGTGTATTGCAAGTCTGGGAATCGCTCATGTACGTTTGTCACGTATATGCGCTCGATAGGGTTTACCAATTGCCAATCAATAACTGGCGGTTACCAAGAATGGGGACAGCAATGCTGAAACATCGCTTAATCACAGGACCACTACTTAGCAGTGCCCTCATCGCACTTATCTATTTTGATGAATGCATTGGTACCACTACTTGCGAGTGTGGAATTGTTTTTCAACCTGGTCTTTTAATAGCAATTTTAGCCATGCTTTCAGCACCACTTGCGGCACTTGAGTTTGGTTCTATGGCAACCAATCTTCGAATCCGGTGCAGTATTCCCATGCTCATTCTTTCAATGGAAGCATGGATTGTTGCGGTCTATCTTATCCCCTCCCATATGCAAGTTGAAAAAGCCCTTGCGATTTTCGCTACGATACTTGTCCTAAGTTTTGTTCTTACGGTGTTCATGCTCGCTCGTGGAAAGCAACTGGAAGGTGTCCTCTCTGGAGCCTCGTTCACTGTTGCTACTGCTGGATATGTAGCTCTTGGGTTTGGTCTTTTACTACTATTACGCCGCGACCACAGCGCGTGGTGGATCATGGGCATTATCGCAATTGTGAAAGTGTGCGACACTGGAGCATTCTTTGTTGGTTGCAACTATGGAAAAACAAAATTAATTCCATGGATTAGTCCTGCCAAAACTTGGGAGGGACTCATTGGCGGTCTAGCTGCAGCCTCAATCACAGCTGTACTTCTTGCGAGTGCTAATAATCATTGGCTTGTGAATGAACCCAAGATTTCATTGATTCTTGCAGCATTTATAGGCGTTTTGTTCGGTTTACTTGGGCAGCTGGGCGATTTACTTATGAGCGTCTTCAAACGAGACAGCGGTATAAAAGATGCCTCTACAGTTTTACCGGGCCTAGGCGGAATACTTGACGTGCTCGATTCACTCCTGATTGTGAGCCCAATCGCCTATTGGTTGCTTCCAAGTTCGTAATACTGTGCTAGAATCATTACCCCTATGCCACTTATTGACAATCTACTGACCCTTTACAAAGTTGACAGGCAAGTACGCAGTTTGCAAAGCCGCGTTGAGTCTGCGCAACTTTACCTCAAAGTTCAAACCAAACTGATGACCGCCATCGCTGTTGAACTGTCCGAAAACGAACTAAGGTTAAAACAGCACAAGTCGAACATCGCTGTTGCTGAAACTGAAACTGGTTCTATTGATGCACGCGTTGAACGCCTTCGGGAAGATTTAAACAAAGCGGTTAATGACAAAGAGTACAAAGCTCTTCTTGCAGAAGTGAATACGCTCAAAGATCAGCGCAAATCATTTGAAGATGAGATGCTTATTGAAATGGCTTCTGTCGAAACGCTCGATACTACATTAGTAGAAATTACAGCAAAAATTGACGAGCGTAAAAAAATCACCAAAGTAGCTGAAAAAGAATTAGACGTTCGCCAAGACGAAATTGCAGAGCAACTTGCAGAGTTAGAAAAAGAACGCGCAACTGCAGCTTCTGTTATTCCTGCAGACATTCTTGAAGACTTCGACGAAATCGCTGACGACTACGAAGGCGAATCAATGGCATCAATTGAAATCATTGACAAGAAGCGAAAAGAATACTCTTGTAATTCATGCAGCCTACACCTGCCACTTGAATCGATCGTGCAATTGATGGCGAACGACGACACCATTGTCAAATGTGGACAGTGCGACCGAATTCTGTTCCTTGGACAAGCTTCTAAAGAAGCGCTCGCGCCATCTGAGTAACCGCAAAGCAATACCCCTACATACATGTAAAAAAGCCCCAGATTGCTCTGGGGCTTTTTTTATATCTCTATAGCAACAATTTTAACTTCTTCGACGTCTTATCGATACAGCGCCTAGACCAATCAAGGCAAACGCGCCCGGAGCAGGAACACCACCTACAAGCAAGTCTACTGAGACCGCGTCAAGCACGTTATGTGCTCCAGCACCAGTAAAGATAAATGCCCACTCAGTAATTAGACCATCGTAGTCAGAAATATCCCACGCAAAGGAAGAACTGACGTTCGCACCAAAGCCTGGAATCTCAACGTAATCGTTGATGGCAAAAGAGTCGTAGTCGAAATATATAAAATCTGTTCCATCGTTTATACCAAGTACAACACTTTCGTAATCAAATCCTGTCCCCATTGAAGCAATATTCAATACTGCTTGTTCAAGTGGGCCATACCCATAGACGTGAATATTCAATCCATCGGCAGGGTTGTAAAGGTTCCCCCCTTCTGTCAGTATTGCGCCTTGTGCAAAGTTGAACAATAAAGCACCAGGGTCTCCTCCATCGTTGAAATTGGGTGTGCCGTATGGGCTTGAAAACGAATCCCAACTATAAAATTGTGCGCCAGCGCTATCTTGCCAAGACGGAACTTCTGGGTTTACCAGATCCGCTTGTACTGACAGAGTTGTTACAGCGACTGCAACTACTGAAATGAACGAACGTGCCATATCTCTCTTCTCCAATAAAAATTTACGAATCCCAAGCGGCAATCAAAGCAAGTAAATCTGAAACGTTTACATCACCGTCACCATTGAGATCACTAGAACAACAAGAACAACTACCCCAGCTACCTAATACTACAAGTACATCCCCTATTCCTACAGAACCATCTCCGTCCAAATCCTCTGGTATTCCATCACCGTCAGCAATAGCAACCACAATAGAAAGTTGCGCAGCGTCTGCTAAACCAAATTGCACTGCAAAACTTTCTTTAAAATGAAAATTAGGATTAATGATTCCTCTAAAATCCCTGAACCCTGGTTGTTGCGAAGTATGCAATGAATTCACAACAAAATTCATGAGGCCATCTTGTAATGATTTTTTAAAGTAGCACTGAATTTCGGGATCAGAAACATCAATACTAAATGTCAGTACAGTTTCAGAGGGCATAACCTCGCCTGGAAGAACTGTAGAAGTCGTGCCGACTGCAAATGGCTCTGCCGTAAACTCGTCTAATACGCTATTTGAAACGTCTGTCGGTATGCCGTCAATAAATTGAATTGGATACACATTTCGTTCTCGACGTACAGCGCCAACTGGGAACGTGCCATCTTCACCAAACGACCACCCTGTATATCCGCCTCGAAAAGCAGCGCCGTACAATTCAACTGGACGACCTGCATCGTCATCGGGAACGCCAGTTTCTATGTCGTACGATTCCCAAGAATCGACTGAATCGTCGTACACGTTATCCGCATTACTGCATGTCAGTGTTACTTCTATAGATTGAATTGTGTATTGCGTGAGAGCCAAAGCAGCAGGAATTTCATCCTGTGTTACAAAGCCAAGAACTAACTGACCATCGCGGTCATCAAATTGCTCGAACCCAGAGCCCACTGAGGAAAACGTGACGCCAGTTTCACGAGATCCTGGGTTAAAATTATATGGGTACATCCATCGATCAAAATCAGGCGCAACAAATTGTTGGGAAATAATGTCAGCGGAAACGAAATTTGGCACTACCCAAAAGATAGAGAGTGGCAATAATGTCGTTAGAATGTACTGTTTTAGTTTCATAATGAGAACTTTCGCCATTGAGACTGGGTCTCAATTGCGGCATTTAGGCGCTATAATATCACCATTTTATTCGAAAATCTGAAATGGCAAAGACAATTATTTAAATATTAGAGATAAAACCCGTGCTAGCAAAAACACTACAACACACAAACAAAAAAGGGTTCACTCTCGTTGAACTTCTGGTTGTTGTTGCAATAGTCGGAATTTTGCTTTCTCTCATTCTTGTTATGGCTGGGCAAGCAATGCAGTCTGCTAAAAATAGTACTGAAGCATCGTCTCTTAGGCAAGTACTTCAGTCGTATGTGCTCGCATCAGCGGACCAGAATGGGAAGTTCATCGAGGGGTACACAAATAACACTGAAGAAACGGTCTACGATCTGCATGGCGACCTTGTCCCCTTTCCTGCAAGTGCGCGGTATGTATGGCGCTTACTACCCTACCTTGATAATGCCGTAGATATTTTATATGTGAATGGACAAGAAAATGTGCTTTCTCAAACAATAGAGAGCGAGTGCTTTTCATACATAACAAGTCTATTCCCTTCTTTTGGATTAAACAGCGAATGGATGGGTGGCGATTTCAGAACCACTGCTAGCCCTGCCCTTGAGTCCAAACGACTCTACGCCAAATACCACTCTGATGTCAAAACGCCTGCGAACCAACTTGTGTTTGCTTCTGCAAAAGCCCCCACGGGTACCGAAGACGACCCTGCTCTAAGCGATTGTCTAGGCGGGAGCGTAGCCGGGTTAGAAGAAGGATTCTACGAGGTTACAAGCCCGTACGATTTTCAATGGAGCTGGAATACCGTTGACGGGAACCACTCGTATGCTCCAACGATGAATTCTGCGGACCACGGCTATTTGTCCGCTAGGCATAACGGCAAAGTACTTACTGGCCAACTTGATGGGTCTACTTCTACTCTTACTATCGAACAGTTAAGCGACATGAGAAGGTGGGTTCCAAGAGCAACGACACACGACTGGAATCTTACCTCGCTTTTCCCGTAAGTACCTACAAAACAAGTTTCCAAACATGTGCACGCCTGCGATACAATATAGTTATGTTGTGCCCATACTGCGAACGAGACGACGACAAGGTTATTGATAGCCGTGCTTCCGATGTGGGCAAATCGATCCGTAGGCGAAGAGAATGCCAAAAATGCAATCGTAGGTTCACAACGTTCGAACGCGTAGAGAAAACATCGAGACTCATGGTCATCAAACGAGATGGCACGCGAGTACCTTTCGATCCTGAAAAAGTCCTTCGGGGTTTGCAAGCGGCTTGTGGCAAACGCCCCATCTCAGAAGAACAAAAAGTAGAACTTGTCCGAGAAGTCGAAGAAGAACTCATGCGAATGTTCGAACGAGAAGTTCCAAGCAAAGAAGTCGGCGTTCGGGTTGCAAGCCAACTGAGAACAATCGACCCTATTGTGTACATTCGGTACGCAAGTGAATATTTTAATTTTCAAGATTTAGAAGATATCTCAAGAGAGGTCTCAGACCTTCAAGAAGACCCCCCCGTTTTTCCAACTCAATCAGATTTGTTTACGAAGAAATAACCCACCTTATGCCAACAATTACTCTCCCAGACGGAACAACACGTTCATTTAAAAACGACACAACGCCTTTTGAAATTGCATCAGACATTTCTGAGGGACTTGCGCAATGTGCCGTGGGAGCAAGAATTGATGGCGTGCTCTGTGACCTTTCCACTCCCATTTCAAATGATGCAGAAGTAAAACTTGTCACCGCACGCAAAGGCGAAAAAGAAAGTGACCCAGACGCACTAGAACTTATCCGCCATAGTTGCGCACATGTAATGGCAGAAGCGATTCAGCGCATTCGACCTGCAGTAAAACTTGTATATGGTCCAGCACTTGATTCTGGTTTTTACTACGACATATCCTTCGAAGGTTCAGAACCACTGAGCAGCGAAGAGTTTGAAGCAATTGAAAAAGAGATGGCAAGCATCATTGATGAAGATCGACCTTTTACTCGCTACGAACTTTCTACTGGCGATGGAATGAAGAAACTTCAAGACGAAGGCAGCAAATATAAAATCGACAACGCAGAGCGCGCAATCGAAGCAGGCTCAGATTCGCTTACATGGTACGTAACAGGCGAGCCAAATTCTAATTGGGAAGACCTTTGCCGAGGACCGCATGTTCCATCAACTGGAAAAATTGGCGCCTTCAAATTGCAAAGCATCGCAAGCAGTTACTGGCATGGCGATGCAGATTCAGACAGTCTCACTCGAGTGTACGGTGTAGCCTTCGTCCATAAAAAACAGTTAAAGAAACACTTGAAGCTACAAGAAGAATCCAAACTTCGTGACCACCGAGTACTCGGGAAAAAATTACGCCTGTTCCATATTGATGAGCAAGTAGGTCAAGGACTTTTACTTTGGACCCCAAATGGAGCGGTTGTAAGACAGCAGTTACAAAATTTCATCGGCGAAGAATTACAGAAGCAAAATTACAGCCAAGTATTCACGCCACACATTGGCAAACTTGACTTGTACAGAACTTCAGGGCATTACCCCTACTACCAAGAGAGCCAATACCCGCCACTCATTGACCCAGAACAACTCAGCAAACTTGCTAGCGAAGGTTGCACTTGCGGCGATTTGTCAAACCTTATGAAACAAGGCGACATCGAAGGCTATTTATTAAAACCAATGAACTGCCCGCACCATATTCGCATTTACGCGAGCTCGCCGCATAGTTATCGGGATTTACCCGTTCGCCTCGCTGAATTTGGCACTGTATACCGCTGGGAACAATCTGGCGAAATTGGTGGAATGACAAGAGTACGCGGCTTTACACAAGACGATGCGCATCTTTTCTGTACTGAAGAACAAGTTGCAGGCGAACTCATTGGTTGCCTAGACCTTGTCAAAATAATCTTTAAAACACTTGGCATGCACGATTACAAAGTACGTGTTGGTTTGCGTGACGCAGATTCTGACAAGTATGTTGGCGATCCAGAAAAATGGGACAAAGCAGAAGATGCATGCAGGAAAGCCGCAGAAACACTTGGAGTTCCATGGGTCGAAGAAGCTGGCGAAGCTGCGTTCTACGGACCAAAGATTGACTTCATCGTAAACGATGTACTCGGTCGCCCATGGCAATTGGGAACCGTGCAAGTCGATTACAATCTTCCTGAACGATTCGACCTTACCTACATTGGCCCTGATGGCAAAGAGCATCGACCGGTCATGATTCACCGTGCACCGTTCGGTTCGATGGAACGATTCATAGGTGTCCTCATTGAGCATTTTGCAGGAGCGTTCCCTACATGGCTTGCGCCAGAACAAGTACGCGTGCTCGCTATCTCGGAAAAGTCAAATGACTATGCTGATACCGTCTTAGATGCACTTCGTGCTCGTGGCATCAGAGCGACAGCTGACCAGTGTGATGAACGTATACAAGCAAAAATCAGGAATGCTGCTGACTTGAAAATCCCTTGGCTTCTTGTCGTTGGCCCACGCGATGCAGAGAAAAACAATGTGAGCGTTCGAAAAAGAGGCATTCTTCAAGATTTAGGCGCAGTCAGCATGGATACATTCATCGGTGCACTAACAGGTGAAATCTCGAGCCGAGGCGAATCAAAAGCACTTGAAATATGCTTCCCAGATAGTGAATTTTCAATAGATACTTGATTATCCTGCTCAAAGACCGTATCCTTTCCAAATACGCACGAGAGTGTAACTATAGAAGCATGAAATTAAGTACACAACAACATAGAGCCGTCGCCACTCAAAGAAGGCATTCTGCATGTACACGCTTTTCCCGCATTATTTCATGACTAGTATCCAAACCCAGCACCGCAACTTTTCTATCAAACACTCTACAGTTGTAGTGTTTGAATTTTTATTCCTTTATTAATCGGAGACTTTCACTATCGCTCGCAGACGCTATATTAAACCACGGGAAAATGCACGTAACCTCCCTAATACGAATGACCGCATTCGCGCCTCTGAAGTAAGGCTCATTGACCAGAACGAAAATATGCTTGGAGTAGTCGACAAAGAGGAAGCAATTCGTCTTGCGAAAGAAGCTGACCTTGACTTAGTCGAGGTCTCACCAGGTTCTGATCCGCCAGTATGTCGCATTTTAGATTTTGGTAAATATCGCTATGAGCAATCAAAGAAAGAACGAGCAA
>JABJDN010000171.1 GCA_018665385.1 Phycisphaerae bacterium
TGGAATTTACAGTGATATGCCCGCCATGTTCTTGTGCAATCCGCATCGTAGTTGGTAACCCAAGCCCTGTACCTCCCCGTTTCGAAGAAACATACGGATGAAATATTTCAGTGATACGCTCTTCTTCGATCCCTTTTCCAGTATCGATGATATGAATGCGTGCTTCGTTAACATCGCACTCTAAGCGAATCATGAGTTCCTTCGTAGTGCTCTCTTGAATCGCATGCGTTGCATTGATAAGCAAATTTAGAATTGCTTGTTTTAATAACGATGCATCCACATGCGCAATTACTGGATGCTCGGGCAATTGCATTCGCAACACGACATCTTCACTGTCGCACTGTGGGTGATAAAAGTCTTCAAGTTCACCAAGAACAACTCGCAAATCGACATCTTCTTTATGCAATTTCATTCTGCCTGCAAACTGCAAAAAGTCATCAAGAATTCCACGTAAACGTTCCACTTCTCGAGAAAGAGATCCTAACCGTTTTGTTATTTTGACTTTGTCGCTTTCAGGCGCTTCCAACTCTTCGATGTCTTCTGCAAGTAGTTGCGCATTTAAACCAATGGTTGACAAGGGGTTTTTAATTTCATGCGCAAGACCTGAAGTCATATTTCCAATTTCAGCCATGCGTTCAGAAGCTTGTGCTCGTTTACGGGCTTCTTCGGTGCGGGCCTTGTCGCGCTTGTGTCGCCACACTACAAATGGCAAAACAGACATCGCTCCAAGAGCGATGCCTGTTAAAAGCCATTGTAAAGAAAACATTGTTTAGCTTTCCACAGTCTCTGCTTCTTTTTCAGCGTCTTTTGCTGCATCTTTGAGCAACGCCTTTACAGAGAGTTTAATTCGACCAGTGTCGTCAACGTTAATTACCTTAACTTTGATCTTGTCACCAACTTTGCAAATGTTTTCAACTTTGTCAACAAAACCGTCTGCAAGTTCAGAAATGTGACACATGCCATCCGTTCCAGGTGCAATTTCGATGAATGCGCCGAAGTCTCGAGTAGAAACTACTTTGCCTTCAAAGACACTGCCGACTTTGATTTCAGCTGCAATTGCTTCTACTGCTGCTTTTGCTGATTCTGCAGAAGCCATATCAACGGAACTAATGAAGACGATGCCGTCGTCGTTAATATCAATATTTGCACCAGTGTCTTCCGTAATTTGACGGATAGTTTTACCACCGGGTCCAATCAACTTACCAATTTTCTCTGGGTCAATTGGAACAGTAAGCATACGAGGTGCCCATTCGGACATTTCTTCGCGTGGAGCAGCAAGGTGCGCTTCCATAAGATCGATAATGTCGAAGCGGCCTTTGCGTGCCATTTCAAAGATAATTTCAATCTCTTCGAACCAAAGTCCGCGTGCTTTCAAGTCTAGTTGGACGCCTGTGATGCCTGTTTTAGTACCACACACTTTAAAGTCCATATCGCCGAAGAAATCTTCTTCGCCAAGGATGTCCATAACGCGAACGATTTTGCCTTCGTCGTTACTGAAACGACCAACACTGATACCAGCGCACGTGTTTTGAATTGGTACACCCGCATCCATAAGAGCTAGGCAACCTCCGCAAACACTCGCCATGGATGACGAACCGTTTGATTCAGTAATATCACTTACGAGGCGTATTGTGTATGGGAAATCTTCAACTTCTGGCAAGATGCCAAGAAGCGAGCGCTCAGCAAGAGCACCGTGACCAATTTCACGACGACCAGGACCCATGATGCGACCTGCTTCGCCAACACTGAATGGTGGGAAGTTGTAATGAAGATAAAATTTCTTTGCGTACTCTGGCATAAGACCATCGACAACTTGTTCGTCACGGCCTGTGCCGAGCGTACAAGTAACAAGTGATTGTGTTTCGCCACGTTGGAAAAATGCGGAGCCGTGCGTTCGCGGGAACACTGTTGTGTCCATTTCTAGATCGCGAATAGTATCGAAATCACGACCGTCAGCACGAATGCTTTCTTCAACGATAAGTGTACGCGTGCTTTTCTTTTCTAACTTACGAAACGCTTCTTTTGCTTGACGTTGCGTTTTCTCAGCCGCCATATGCTCGCTGTAAGAAACACCTTCTGGAATAACAAAGTTTTCATCTATCATCGCAGTTCGAAGTGCGTTCACTGCATCGCTTCGATCTGCTTTACCAGGAATGCGTCGAACTTCGAGCATTTTTTCGCCAACTAAGTCCTTGACTTTCGCCATGACTTCGTCGCTTGGAAGTGCTAGATCGCCAATTCGCTTTTCAGTTGCACCTGCTTTTTCAGCAAGTTCGTTCTGAAGTTCAAGAATTGGCTTAATGCCTTCTTCGTATCCAAATTTGATTGCACCCATAACAGCAGCTTCATTAACTTGCGCTGCACCAATTTCAATCATGTTCACGCCATCTGAGTGGCCAGATAGAACAAGATCTAGATCGGAGTACTGCATTTGCGTATGCGTGGGGTTCAACACGAAAGTTTCACCTTCGTCAGTCACAATGCGTCCTACACGTACAGTTGCAACAGGGCCTTCAAATGGCGAATCTGTTAAGCAGAGTGCTGCAGATGCTGCAGTACATGCCAACACATCAGCATCGTTTTCGCCATCATGGCTCATTACCCATGCTTGAATTTGGCATTCGTCAATATAGCCGTCTGGGAAGAGAGGGCGAATTGGGCGATCCATCAACCGCATAGTAAGAATTTCTTTTTCGTTTGGTGCGCCTTCGCGTTTACGGAAGCCACCTGGGAATTTACCTGCTGCGGAAGTTCGCTCGCGGTAATCGCATTGAAGCGGGAAGAAGTCTAGACCAGGTCTTGGGTTTGAACGCATCGCAGTACACATAACAACTGTGTCTGCGTAAGAAGCGATTACTGCACCGCTTGCTTGCTTTGCCACTTGACCAGTTTCGAATCGCATCATGCGATTTCCAATTTCCCGTTCGACTATTATTTTCGTACTCATAGTAGTACTCCTCTTGTTTGGCAGTCACCTACTTAAACGTACCTCCTGATATTCAAGAGGCAGAAGACAAGGCATAGACCTGAGTACTCAAAAGAGTTGGCTATCGCTTGTCCACTGCCACCAACTGTACAGGCGCGCAAGTAGAGAACTGCGGGTAGTTTATGAATTGCTTATTTGCGCAATCCTAATTTCTTAATTGTGTTTTGATAAGCCTCACGATTTGTTCGTGAAAGATATTTAAGCAATCTGTTTCGCTTACCTACCATGAGAACCAAACCTCGGCGTGAGTGATTATCATGCTTGTGATCTTGAAGATGTCCGTTAAGTTCTACAATTCGCTTCGTCAATAAAGCAATTTGTACCTCTGGGGAGCCACAATCACTATCATGTCGTTTAAAATCTGTTTTGTCTATCGTTGTTGTCATTTTTTTCCTCAACTTGTTTTGAATCGACTAGTTTATCAGAATCCCAGACCTTTTTCCACCCCAAACCAAATATCCACAAAAGACCCTCCCATGACTATAAAAATCCTTATCGCTGACAAACTTGCCCCAGAAGGAGCCACATTCCTTAAAGCCCAGAAAAATGTGGAAGTTATTGAAAATACAGGACTTAGTGGCGACGCGCTCGTGACTGCAATAGCCGAAGCTGATGGTGTCATCGTTCGATCTTCTGTGAAGTTAACAGAGGAAATTCTAGATAAAGCGTTCCAAAACCCAGAATGCCGGCTAAAAGGCATTGCAAGAGCAGGCGTAGGCGTTGATAACATCGATTTACAAACTGCTACGAAGTATGGCATAGCGGTCATGAACTCTGCTTCTGCAAGCACAATCACAACTGCTGAGCACGCTTTTGCGCTCATGATTTCACTCGCACGTAATGTTGCGAACTCAAATGGCGTGTTTCGAAGTGGCGGTTGGGATAGAAGCAAATATGTAGGTGTACAACTCGCGGGACGAACACTTGGAATTGTTGGCATGGGACGAATTGGGCAAGCAGTCGCAAGAAGAGCCCTCGCATTCGGCATGGATGTAATCGGATTTGACCCGTTCATGAAAGAAGTAACTGCACTTGATGGACAAGTGCGAATGATGAAATCATTTAACGAATTAATTACTGCAGTTGATATAGTTTCATTCCACGTTCCACGAACAGAAGAAACCGACGGTATGCTCGGCGCAGAACAGTTTGCAATTTGCAAACCTGACTTGCTAGTTGTTAACACGGCTCGCGGTGGAATCGTCAACGAAAAAGCATTAATTCAAGCGCTCGACAAAAACCAATGCGGTGGTGCAGCGATCGATGTGTTTATGTCTGAGCCCCCTGCAGAAGACCACCCATTCCGCACACATCCAAAAGTGTTAGCAACCCCGCACCTTGGTGCTTCGACAGTTGAAGCGCAAGAAGCCGTAGCAGTGAATGCATGCGCTTCCTTATTGCGATATTTGCAAGGCGAAGGTTTAGATAGTGCTGTAAACGCAGGTGGTCTTGATCTTGAATTGAATAATAAACAAAGAACGTATGTTGAACTTGCACAGCGCATGCTTGCATTGCTTGGTACAGTTGCAACGCTTAAGAATACTAGGAACGTCACTGTTGAACTTCGCGGTAAAGCAACTGCAGGAAAAGCAGACACCATTTCACGGTATGCACTTGTGTCGCTCTTGCAGCACATATCAGACGAACCAGTTTCAATTATCAATGTTACCGCAATGGCTCGTGAACTTGGTGTTACAGCATCAACGATTGTAGGCGCTGCAGATGTCATTGACTCGCTGACTATTCGAACCAAGGGCGAACACGAACACGCAATAGAAGGCACAGTTCATGCAGACGGATTACCTCGAGTAACGAACATTGAAGGAAGACGGTTTGATATGGTTCCAACTGGCCACATGATTGCGCTCTTTAATAACGATACCCCAGGTATGGTTGGACGAGTTGGAGAAGTATTAGGTGTTGCGAAAGTGAATATCGACGAGATGGTCATTGGCCACGGAGACGACGATGGCGTAGCAATGATGATTATCAAAGCTGACTCCGTTCCATGCGATGAGCTTCTTGCGAACCTTGCAAACATTGATGGAGTGAGCAAGGTTGCAAGCGCTGAAGTTGGTTAAAACTGCTCTAACCACTCGCAAATTTTATGCACGCCTTCAGTAATTTGTTCTTCGCTGCATGCGAATGAAAGTCGTACATGTTCAGGGCCACAGCCTCCGAAATCATCTCCAGGCACTACAGCGACGCCTGTTTCTTCCAGCAATGCACTTGTGAAACTTACTGAGTCTGTAATCTCTCTTCCTGCTGGCGATGTCCTACCGAAGTAGTGTGAAATTTTTGGAAATGCATAAAATGCTCCAGCTGGCTCCACACATTCTGTGTTTGGCCACTGTTGAATGAGCGCGAACATTAACTTTGCGCGCTTAGCAAATACTTGTCGCATTGCTTCAACTTCTTCGTGTAATCCAAGTGCAACTGGAATTGTCGCGTAACAAAAACTTGTAATGGAAGTATTAATTTGGCTCTGCAATGTATTCATCGCTTTAGCAACAGGCTCTGGCGCGCAAGCGTACCCCATTCTCCACCCAGTCATTGCAAATGCTTTTGATAAACCATTAATCGTAATGACCTGATGGGCTATTTCTGGAATAGATCCAAGCGAAAGATGTTGCACATCGCTATAAATCAATCGTTCGTAGATTTCATCGCTGAGTACATACACTTCTGGGTGTCGCTCTAGCATCTTTGCAATTGCTTGTAACTCACTTGGTGTATACATCGTCCCGCACGGATTACTTGGCGTATTCAGCATGATAGCTTTTGTGTTTGGGGTAATTTTTGCTTCGAGTTCTTCAGGCGTACATTTGAAACCAGAAAAAACTTCCGTTGGTACTTCTACCATCTTTCCACCCGCTAACTCAATCATAGGTTTGTAACTGACCCACGCAGGAGTTGGTACTACTACTTCTTGATTTTTCCCAAAATCTAAAATTGCCATTAACGCCAAATTGATTGACATTTTTGCGCCTGCATTTATTGAAATGTTTGCTTGCGAACATTCAATATTATTTTCCGTCTGTAGCTTGTGGGCAATTGCTTCACGCGCTTCGGGTGTTCCTGAAGAAGGCATATAGCGTGTAACTCCAGAACGCAATGCATCTATTGCTGCTTGAACTATTGGCTCTGGAGTGTTAAAATCGGGTTCACCAGCTCCAAAGGCTATGACTTTTTTGCCCGCTGCTTTCAGCTCTTTCACCTGCGCACCAACGGCGAGGGTGATTGAGGGTGGGATAGATTTTGCTCTGTCAGATAGTTCCATAACAGGAAGGATAGTCGATGTTTGCAAGTTAGGTAGAGTACAACAACTCGCCTTCTGATACTATGCCACCCATGCATTTTGACGCACACCAACCGATTATTGACAGCCTCGAGGCGCGGATTTTAACTATCCGTGACTCTCTTTGACTACGATGCGAAAGTAGCAAAAAGAGACCAATTGCAAGAAGATATGAATGGCGAAGGGTTCTGGGATATCCAGACTGAAGCACAAAAAGTTATTGACAGATACAAAGTACTTAAAGCACAAACAAGTGATTTGGAAGATGTTATTGCTGACTTCGATGACGCAATGGTTGGATACGAACTTGCCAAAGAAGCCGACGATGCTGAGCTGCTTGCTGAAGTTGATGATCAACTCTTCAAAATGCAAAAGCGAATGGACAAGGTTGAAATACAGTCCCTCTTGAACGGAAAACACGATTACAGAAATTGTTTTGTTTCAATTCAATCTCGCGATGGTGGCACTGAAGCGGATGATTGGGCATCTATGCTCGACCGTATGTATAAAAACTATTGGGAGAACATGCACTTCAAAGTTGAAGAAGTCAGTACGACACATGGTACAGAGGTTGGAATTAGCGAAGTTACCTACCTCATCAAGGGTCCAATGTCTTATGGGTATATGAGTTGCGAGCGTGGAACACACCGCTTAGCCCGCGTGAGCCCATTCAATGCACAAGGCAAACGGCAAACCAGTTTTGCTACGGTAGATGTCATTCCAGAGTTTGACGAAAACGATGTTGAGATTGATGAAAAAGAAGTGGACTTCACTTTCTTCGCTCGATCTTCAGGACCGGGCGGACAGAACGTGAATAAAGTTGCTTCGGCAGTACGTATCGTGCATAAGCCAACTGGAATTATGGTTGTAAGTTCAACGCATAAAGCTGCGCTTCAAAACAGAAAACAAGCACTGCGTATTCTGCAAGCGAAGCTAGAACAACTGGAAGAAGAACGACGGCAAGCGGAACTTGACCAAGCGACGGGTGGCGCAGTAGACCAAGGATGGGGAACACAAATTCGCAGTTATGTCATCTATGACAATCGCGTGAAAGACCACCGTACGAATCATGAAAGTGGTAACCCGCAAACTATTCTTGACGGTGCGATTGAGGGTTTTGTAGATGCAGAATTGAAACGAAGAAGATCTGCAAAGGACTAAACCTTTTGCATAAACACATGCGGCATGTCATTCATAGTGAACTCGTCGCCAAAGACTTCAAAACTATTTTTGCTGTAAAAACCTTGTACCTGTTTACGAGCGGTGCACCAAACGCTCTCACCCGTTTTTTCTAGAAGCGCGACGAGTAATTGTTGCCCAATACCCTGCCCTCGAAATTCTTCATGCACAGCCATGCCCCGCAGTCTGTACTTGCTGCCTTCTTTCTCTTCAGGCAACAACGAAACTATCGCGATAATTTCGCCATCGTGTTCCATACCCAAATGCAGTGTCTTCTTATCGTCGTCTTCTTTAAACGTCCAGTTTTCTTTTGGTTGCCCAGGGCGCAGCACTGATTCGCGTAGTGAGTAACAATCTTTTGCAAGAATTTGTTTTATACGCATGCTTGTAATCGTATAACGCGGCAAGAGGGAATGTTTCTCCAAACCGTAACTTGCGAACCATTTCGTTGTGTATATCTAGATTCTATATCGAGCCAACGCAGTTTGGTTTCTTTACGTACTTTGGGAAAACCAAAAATACGCTTCAATTTTAACATCCCAAGATATTCAAAGTACGCAAGTTCGCAACTTGGCTTTAAGAATCCGAACATTACTGCGAATACATGTTGGACGAGTTCGATTGGGAAATTATTAAAAGGCAAACCACAAACAATCGCATCAAACTGGCCTTCGAGTTTTGCTTCTTCAATCGACGCGTTGTGCAGTTCGATTGTTATCTCAGGATGTTTGATTCTAAAGGGTGCAATAACATGTGTTTCAACACGCTCGCAAAATTCAGTACTTAGTTCCACAATATGAAACTCATCGCCATCGCAAAGGTTTTTCAAAATTTCTTTCGTAAATGCACCTGTGCCACACCCGACTTCCAACACGCGCTTATTTGCGGTGTTCGGAATGGATTGGACAATAGCCCTAGCAAGAAAGCGTGAGGATGGCGCTATCGCACCGGTTGTGCGATAGTTGCGTATTGCTTCGAGAAAAAAACGGATTACTTGCTCGCTTGAGCAGTTGTTTTTTCTTCAGCCATTTTGACGATCTGGTCAAATGCTTTTGGATCTTCAATTGCCATCTGGCTTAACATTTTGCGGTTCAGCAAGATGCCGGCGTTTGAAAGACCATTAATAAAACGGCTGTATCGTGTACCGCGCATTCGGCATGCAGCCGTAATTCGCGTAATCCAAATACGGCGGAAGTCACGACGACGAGCGCGACGATCGCGATATGCAAACTGGCCAGCACGTGTAAGTGCGACTTTTGCTTGTTGTTTATGACGACTTTTTGTTCCCCAATAACCGCGAGCGGCTTTCAATAATTTTTTGCGTGCCTTGTTTCGAGCGGCACCTTTTCGTACGCGTGGCATATGTTGCCTCCTAAATTTTGTTTGATTCGGGGGTCCGGCACCTTGCCTTCCACTTCATCCCGTCAAACGGTTACGTGATTTGTTGCGTTCAATTACGCTGTAAGTCTAGCCTTCAACATTGCTCCGATTCGCTTAATGTCAGCTGGGCCAACATAGTTGCTGCTTCGGTACGAGCGCATCAATTTCCCTGACTTATGGCTACGAAGGTGACCTGCAAATGCACGACGAACCTTCACTCTACCACTTGCAGTGATTTTGATGCGTTTTGCAAGACCTTTATGTGTTTTTAACTTTGACATAGTGTTTACTCCAAATCGAGCCACGTAGTGTAGCAGAAATGGCTACTCGTTGGTTTCCTGTAATTGTGCCTCTTGAACTTCATTTACTAGCGTACTAGTAGGTTTTTCGCTGTCAACTTGAACTTCCATTTCTGTATCGTCGTTGTTGGCTTCTTCTGCTTCTTTTACGTACCAAAGCGGGAGTTTTTCAAGTGATTTTAATGAAGGGTTTTCAATCCAAGTAGCAAGTGATGCTCTAAGTACATCTACAGGTAAGTCCAACCAACGTTATTGACGCTGGAGAGAACGGTGCGTTCTATCAGCGCCTGGCTTAGTGTTACGCAATCAGTGTGTTAAAAAGATGTCGATACGGCGATTCTTGCCATCTAATAGCCAAATAAAGTCGTTACCGATTATTGGCGGAGCAACAGAGGTATAGGTAGAACCATC
The DNA here is from genome assembly GCA_018665385.1 of Phycisphaerae bacterium. Taxonomy (GTDB): domain Bacteria; phylum Planctomycetota; class Phycisphaerae; order Phycisphaerales; family SM1A02. The sequence goes on from JABJDN010000171.1 coordinate 9,554, forward strand.
GTCTAAGAGTCGATTATGGCCGAGTGCACCATGGCTCGCTGATGGAGTCAATGGGTCTGGGGTACCGCCTGCAAGTAAATCATCTAGGATTGGGTTTCGGTCTGCCATGATAACAAAGACGCGTCCGCGATTTTTAAGATTTTCCCATGACTGTGCAGATTGAGTTTGGTAACTAAAGCCACCGCCTTGTCCACCATGACCAGGACAATTCAAATGGTGATGGTCACAATACCCTTCTACGACAAGAACATTTGCATCCGTTCTCTCTGGGGAAACTCCACCAAACAAAGAGCTAAGCGAATCGATAGAACTTGTTGGCATTTCATTGTTATGGTCTTCAGCATACGTAAAAAGGCCGGCGCCAACGCCAGCCATATTAGTCGCACAATTAGATTGAATCGAATGGTCGCGGTTCGTTTTCGCAAACATTGAAACAAGGGCAACGCATAAAAGTATTGCCGCTGCAGTTGCAATCAAATCGAGTTTTGGAAATGAGAAACCGCGAGAGGTTGCTGTAATCTCTGAAGTTGAGATATGGAGCCGAGCGGCACGCTGTTGTTCGTATTGATCAATGCGAGCAAGCGTTGCATCGATGAGTGTGCCTGATGCATCTTCAACTGGATACGCTTGGAGCAACCCGAGTTGTTCTAAAATTGCTGTTGCGCGTTGTTTTTCTTCCGATGAAAGGTACTCAAGTTGATCGAGTTCGAAACCCACATCTACAAGACGGTCAAGCATCGCTGCATCTGCCTCGCTGAGTTTCAGATGGTCAAATCCGTCGGTCATACTTGTTCCTCTGTATTACTTGCTTGCCAAGTTTGGCTAAAGGCCGCCACGGCTGCATGGAGCCTGCTTTTCACAGTTCCAAGTGGAATTTGCAGAGAGTCTGCAATTTGAACATAACTCATTTGTTGGAAGTAGCTCAGCAAAAGAATTTCTCGCAAGTGGTTTGGAAGATGATCAACTGCGTTTCGTACGCTGTCAATCTGTTCGCTGTCGAGTAGTTTGGCATCTGGTAATTCCTGATCACTTTCCATGAGGTCGACGAAGCGAGCTCCGTCACCATCACCGCCGATTTCCTGCGACAGTGACAATACTGTTCGCTTTGAATGCTTACGGTGCCAATCCCTACCCTTGTTCGCTGCAATTGTAAAAAGCCACGGTTTAAATCGTCTCGTAAGGTCAAACGTCTCGGCAGAAATGTGAACTTGGAGAAAAGCTTCTTGAAAAACGTCCTCTGCGGCCGCTGTAGTGCCTACAAAACGGATAAGGAAATGAAGCAACGAATTCTTATATCTGTCCATTAATTCTGGAAATGCGGAAGAATCGCCATCAATATGTGCGGAAAGTAGCTCTTCATCACTTCTTTGTTCAATATCAGTAGGCATGAAGTGAACAGCGTATGCTATATAGTATGGCTCTGCAAATGCTTCGAACTACCATATATATAGTTTTCCTTATGGCAATTTCTTGTACATCCCCGCAAACGGTCGAACTCCTCGGTTTCGAAGGCTGTCCAAACACACCAATTTTACGGGAAAGATTGCAACATGCAGCACCGAATTATGACATTGTTGAAGTTGATTTAATACAACTTGAGCAAGGTGACAAGCGGCTTGGTTGGGGCGCTCCTACCATTCTTCTCGACGGGCGCGATCTATTCGGAGAGAGTTCAAGCGGAGGGAATGTGAGTTGTCGAGCATGGGCAGAAGGTTTGCCCAGTGTTGGAGCAATTCGAGTTGCTTTACAGGATCAATCTAAATGAGCGGATGGTGGGTACATGAACTTTGGAACAGCGGTCAAAGAGTAGAGCTCATTGTGTGGATATTTTGGGTGATTGCAGCAATTACGTTGCATGAACTTGCCCATGGTTGGGCTGCCCTTTGGGAAGGCGATGATACTCCAAGCGTAACAGGGCATATGACCGCCAACCCCGTTGTGCACATGGGCGTTCCGTCCATCATCGCGTTTCTCATCATCGGCATCGCATGGGGAATGATGCCCGTGAATCCATATCGTTTCAGGCATGGTAAATGGGGGAGAATTCTTGTTTCGTTTGCAGGACCTGCGATGAACTTACTCCTTGCGGGTTGTACACTTATTGCGCTTGGTGTAATTATGAAGCCTGATGTTTTACTAGAACATGGCTTTAGTGATGTAGAGCGTTTTCTGTTTACTGGCGGTTTTCTAAACCTTATTTTGTTTGCGCTCAATATGCTCCCAGTCCCCCCGCTTGATGGGTCCAACATTCTCGCAAACCTTTCGAGTACTGTTGCGAACTGGTATCGTCACCCCAGAGCCCAAATGGCTGGGCTGCTGCTCTTTTTCGCACTCATGTGGTCGGGGCTCTTTGGTGCAATTTTCAACTTTGCTGAGCGAATATCGCTGTTTATTGCCTATTCCATTGCAAACGGTCTGCAGTAATTCACTAACAGGTACATACTGTGGGTTTGAATAATTGCTACAATATCAGGCTCGAGTAATCGCTTCGTGAAGTGGTTCGCACGGCTTGGCTGGATGGTCCAGACCCAAGTTCAACGACCCGCAGTTCTCAAAACGAACGAAGCCTTCAAAAAGGAGTTGTGCCCAATGGTGGTATTACGACTTAAACGTATGGGACGACGACATCGCCCCTTCTACCGACTGAACGCAATGGATAAACGATCGCCACGCGACGGACGAGCAATCGAACAACTCGGTTGGTTTGACCCAATTGCACCTGAAGATAAACAAATAAGTTTTAAAGCTGATCGAATTGATTACTGGCTAAGCGTTGGAGCACAACCTTCACGCACAGTTGTCAGTTTACTTAAACGAGCTGGTATCGAACCAACTCCCGGCAAGAAACTTAGTTAACCGAACAAGTCAGTCATGCGAATTGACATCCTAACACTCTTTCCTAACATGCTCGAAGCAACGCTTGCTACAAGCATCGTAAAACGAGCGCAGGATGGCGGGCAAGTAGAGATACATGTGCACGACATTCGAGATTGGGCTGACAACAAACACCGAAAGGTTGACGACCGTCCGTTTGGCGGAGGACCTGGAATGGTGATGATGTGCCAACCATTGCACGACGCAGTGCAAGAGGTTGAGCGACAAGTAAATACCCCACCCGTTCGAATTCACTTTACCCCACAAGGCGAAGTACTCAAACAAGAACGGGTCGAACAACTGGCCACCGAGCAGAATATTCTTCTTATCGCTGGCCACTATGAGGGAATCGATGAACGAGTTATTGAAACACTCGATCCCCTCGAACTAAGCACCGGAGATTATGTGCTTAGTGGCGGAGAAATCCCTGCCCTGCTTCTTGTTGACGCAGTTGTAAGGCTTCTCCCAGGCGTTCTTGGACACGCTGATTCTGCAGCCCAAGACTCCTTTTCGAAACGGTGCAATGAAGGTGAACGTCTTCTCGATTGCCCCCACTACACGCGTCCACGCGTATGGAATGAAAAGGAAGTGCCAAACGTGCTCTTGAGCGGCGACCATAAAGCTGTAGACAAGTGGCGCGAGGAACAAATGATAAGTCGCACAGCAGAGCGGCGACCAGATTTGTTCGAACACGAGGAAGTTGACCCCTGAGCATGTCTCAAGTCACATGCGCGCATAAACGCACGCAAAATTTGAAAGGAAGTCCTACCATGGGCCAACAAGAAACAGTAGCAGCAGTAACAGCTGGTCAACTCAGAGAAAAAGATTTCTTCCCTGACTTCAGCGTAGGTGACACAATCAATGTGCACTACACAATTGTCGAAGGCGATAAAGAACGCGTTCAAGTGTTCCAAGGCGTACTCATCGGCCGCAAGTCTAGTGGAATCAATACAACTATTACCGTTCGGCGTATCGTTGCGAACGAAGGCGTAGAACGGATTTTCCCACTGCATTCACCACGTATAGCACAAATCGAAATCGTTAGACGTGGCGATGCTCGCCGAGCGAAGTTGTATTACCTTCGTGACCGTGTTGGTAAATCACGACGAATTCGTGATCAACGCCGTGGCTTGAAAAACTCGTAAGAAATTACCTATAGATTAAAAAAACAAAGGGCACTCCATTTGGAGTGCCCTTTGTCTTGTCAGGAATGGTTTCATATGTTGAAACCCCGAGATAATCACCCTGCTTTTCGGTAGTCATCCCTATCTCGAAAGAAGGAACTCGCCGGTGATTTCGACTGCGCTTTCGCTTTGCCATTATCAGCAATTGGCGAACCAATTGACAAGTTTGCTTGCGCAAAGGTCATCCCCTCCGATGACCCAAGCGAAGCAGTATGTTGTGGCGCAGTTCGTTTTGCACGTGCTGCATCGATTGACCTAGCCATTGCTTCAAGCATTGGCCTTACATGTTCTGAAGTTTGTTTGCTGTTATTCATAGTGTTTACTCCGTTTCCGGTTTGTTAGGAAAATTTCTATCGGCTAGTACAAACGCCGACTTTTGTTTGATTCAATAAAAAAATACGTCCAATAATGTGTTCACCATCAAAGTAGGTACAGATAACCCCCTTCGTTCAGCTTTCTTTCAATTAGTGTAAGGAATTCAGCGAGAACTACGATTCTCGTCGTTGCTGTCGAGAAAGTCGCGAGACATCGTCAAAAATAGTCTCTAGCAAACCAACCATAGGGAATCTGCCGTCCATTGGTGAAACCCCAAGCCTTCGCAACAGTGCATGTGGCAAGTGCGCGGGCATTGGAGCGCGATTCACTTCTTTTAAGGAATGCGACGACTTCCAAAAGTCTTCGAGACAATCTTCAAGTGGTAAAAGCACAGGCATTTCGTCTTCGCGAATATTTGCATGTGCTCTAGCCTCCCCTTTTGCGTCAAGTGTTCTCGCTTGACGTAACTTTAGAAGGAGATCATCTTTATCTGTGCCTCGAATTTGAAAGTACAGTAGCGGTGATGCGAGTAATCTTTGCGCAGTCAAAAACAATGCTGCTGCTGCATGTTTGCATGGTTTTTTATCTTTACATCCGCATCGCACAATGAGATTGTCTGCGAACGCATCAAGACCGCAGTCTTCCATCATTCTCGCAAGGTTGGAGGGGATTTTTCCTGCAGACAACCTAGCAGCAATTCGTGATTCTCCTGCCATGCGTTGCGACACCTTTGTCCAATCATCAGAAGATAAAACAGGAATGTCTATTTCTAAACGATATGGCCTTTCCTCAGTACACATAACACTTGCCTTGATAAGCCCACTAGAAATCTGTAATGAGCGAATTTGCCCATCCATTGCATAAGTCTGACCTGTAACAAGACGGTCCATAGTAAAGTTTTTAGAGATAGAATCAATCACCCAAACAGATGGCGCGTGCAAACGCAAATCTTCTGTAGATGTTTTTAACTTTAGAATTGGTTTTACTGTTTTTGCCATTACATATCTTCCTCAACTGCGCTGCTTCGCAAAACGAGCATCTCTCGAAGTTGCCCTGCAGATAAATCTGAAATCCAACTTTCACCAGAACCAACAATATTTTCTGCCAATTCCATTTTTTGTTCAATCATTTGATCGATGCGTTCTTCGAGCGTGCCTGTGCATACAAATTTGTGAACGTGTACAGTTTTCTTCTGGCCAATACGGAATGCACGGTCAGTTGCTTGGTTTTCAATTGCAGGATTCCACCAACGATCGTAATGGAATACATGGTTTGCTGCAGTCAAGTTCAAGCCAACACCACCGGCTTTCAACGAAAGAATGAAAACTGGCACATTACCTTCATCGTCTTGGAAGCGATCTATAAATTGTTGTCTTCGTTTTGTAGGAGTACCGCCATGCAAGAAGAGTGTTTCGCAGTTCAAGTCATGTTGGATCATCGCAGAAAGCAAGCGACCCATTTCTCTGAATTGGGTAAATACCAATGCTTTCTCACCAGTTGAAACAACTTCTTCAAGGAGTGTCATCAGCCGAGCAGATTTTCCTGAACGAGTTGATTGCAGTCCAGGAGTTGATGACTGCGTAACCGTCACGCCGTCGCGGTGACCTGCCTGCGCGTAGTGGCCTGGGTGGTTGCAAACCTGTTTTAATTTTACTAATGTTGATAGAACAAGGCCGCGGCGTTGTATTCCGTCGGACTGCTCCACTTCGTTCATCATTCGGTTAACTACTTGTTCATAGATTCCAGCTTGTTCTTTAGTAAGAATTGCATACTCTTTTGTTTGTACGCAATCTGGCAAATCATCAATGACCGTGGCATCTGTTTTCAGACGACGAAGTACAAACGGCTGAATCATTCGGCGAAGTTGCTCTGCTCGTTTTGGGTCTCTTCGTTGTTCAATCGGCCTTGCTATTGTCTTTTTAAATACTGATGCAGGACCTAAGTAACCTGGATTCAAAAATTCCATAATGGACCACAATTCGATCAATCTGTTTTCTACAGGAGTACCTGTAAGTGCAACCCTATGCCATGCTTTCAACGCTCGAATCGATTGTGCCTGCTTTGTTGGTGGGTTCTTTATATATTGAGCTTCGTCAAGTGCGACGCGGTGCCATGTAGTTTGGTTCAGTGTTTCTCTGTCTCTATGCACAAGACCATAGGTCGTAATAATGACATCGTTTTCTGTAACAAGTTGGGCGAATTCATCTGCCAGCGGTCGTTCTGGACCGTGATGTACAAGTACTTTCAACTCAGGTGCAAATTTATCGAGTTCACGCTCCCAGTTACCAATCACTGAAGTTGGTACAACGAGCAGAGTTGGCCCAACGCTCATAGTTGTGTTGATTCGTTCATGTTGCATCAATGCAATTAACTGGATTGTCTTACCTAATCCCATGTCATCCGCAAGACACGTGCCAATACCGAATTTAGAAAGAAACGCCATCCAGCGTAAGCCGGTTAACTGGTATGGTCGTAACTGTCCCTCAAATTTTGGAGGTTGCGGAATATCCGGAAGTGTTTCGTTACCCGAAGTAGATTCTAGAAGTTCATGGACCCAACCCGTCGCAGTTAAACCGCCTATGGAAAGCATTTTCGTTTGATCACCATCGCCTTGCACTAATCGCAGTGCTTCTACTAGTGGCATTGAAGCTGTCGCTCCATCAACAAACAATTTTTTCGCCTCTTCAATTGCACCAGGTTGTAAGTGCACCCATTTACCGTCGACTTGAACAAGTGGTTGTTTTTGTTTCAGTAGTTGTTCAAACTCCTCTTGCGAAAGCAAGTGGTCGCCAACTGCAACTTGCCATTGGCACTCTACAATCGCGTTCAGACCGAGCATCGAAGTTGAACCGTACGATCCCTCCGCGCGTTCTGCAAGAGCGGCTTCCATTGACGGTGAATCGATATGCAAACTTGCACTTAAAGTGCTCTGGTCACTTCCCCACCACATCGGAACAGCAGTCTTAAAACCTGACTCTTCGAGTAACGGCAAGAACTCAACTAAGAAACGATGCGCTTCAATTGTAGTAAGGTCAATATTACGAGGCGTTGATTCTTCAAGTGACTGTTCTAGTTTTGGATACAACGATGCTGCGCGGTCTAGCTCACCCAAAAAGAGTTCAGGCAATTTATCGTCGGAAGCACTTTCACTTCCTGCGCCATCCCATACTTCTTCTGCAGATACTTCGCGTGATTCATCTTCTGCCGATTGCAATGCATACGTAAGTAGCCATGAATCTGAATTTTCAAATGGTTCGTGCAATTCAAGAAGCAACCGCCATGAGAGATCATCGCCAACATCGCACAGCTTGCCTAACCAACGACGAGCATCTGTAAAAATCGAAAGCAAACGGTCCGGATCACCTGAAACAGCATTTTTTTCATGCAATAACGCAGATAACCATGAGGCATGCGCATCTTCTGAAACATTCCACTCCTCTACCGCATCGATAAAATCATCTTCAATCAGAATAGTACGGATGAACCCATTCGCCATATCTTCTAGTGCTGACTCAAGTAACGTGCGCCCATCTTCAGTAGTAGAACGCGCAACTGGTGGCATAGCTTTTAGCAGCATCGCAAACCGTGACACGACTTCTTCATCGTGCAACCACGGAGTCCATGTCGCTGATAAATGTCTGCGATCAACCTGAAGCAACGTTGGAATAAACCGTTGATCAACGAGTAAATCTAAAGTGAATTGTGCTGCGCTTGCCCAGAAATGAACTGATTGCCCCACTTCAAACCCTACATCGTTTCCTGATTGTGACAGGGCACTTAACACAGCAATTGCATGTACCGGTTGAATAGCAACACTTGCTACTTGAAATTCGCCAAGTAGGGGTTCACTCGCATGTTCGTAGTCGCCCATGATGCTCACAAGACGATCGCTTGGCCAGGGGTCGAGCAAATCATGTGGCAACTTAAGTACAAACGCCGAAGCCTCATACGTGCCAAGAGTAACATTTGCGGCTTGCAAACAAGACGCAAGTTCATCTGATGGAACTGCGTAGGAATGCTTGCTTATTTTTTTTTCGAGAACAGCGGTCGTTAGCTCAGGTTGCTTTAGTAACTCGGGGTCGGAATCTGATTGAGAAAACGCACAATTGCTTGTATGGCTGAACCGCTCTAGCGATTCAGCCCATATGTGTAATTTGCCAACCGTCCAGTTGGCGTGAATAACAAACATCGATCCTCCGTCCATGAATGACCGCGTTGGGGCTCGAACCCAAGACCGCCTGATTAAAAGTCAGGTGCTCTACCAACTGAGCTACGCGATCGGAATCGAGCATTTTACATGCAACGGGAGCTCCCTGCGAGGGTTTTGGGGGGTGATTTCTCATGTTATCTAAACTTGAATTTATTGAAAAGAAATCTACGCAACAATGATTGTTAACTAGTCACACTGAACACTCAAGGAATCGTTCGAATCGTCCGATAAGGGTCTTACTAGGATATTGCTTCAGGTGGAACCAGAAGCACCCAATAACAACCCCACGGTCAACTCAATGGATGAAGAGTTGAGCGAACTTTGTGAACGCGACAAACGTGTCGTACGTATGTAACTATGGATCGAATGCAACACCAAAGACCGATATTAAGCGGAAAATCAACTAATACTCTCAATTCTCTGAATTGTATGACCGAAAACCAATCTATGAAAAACACAACAGACAAAGCCCCGCACCGCGTAGTACTCGTCAAAGGCGAGAACCAATGGCGATTTGAATGGGAAGCTGGGCAAGAATTGGAAGCCGTCGAAGCAATAACAGCGATCGCAAAATCAAACGAAAATGATTTTGACTGGTTTGACGCTGCAATGGTGTGCCACGAGATGTCAAAAATTACTGCCAAGGCCGCGTAACTGCATAGGAATAATTATGAATAAAAATATTGAACAACATGTACCAATTGTCAAAGCGTTTCTCTCCTACCTTCTAGATGAACGTGCTTTTAGTCAATATACAGGTAAATGCTATGGCGTAGATTTACGTCAATATCTCGTTTGGATTACAGAGGAACAAAATCTTACTCTAGACATTCCAGCTGAAACTGCAGCATGGCAACGATATGCACAAGGTGAAAAAGAAATCGCTGGACATGTAGGACCAGAAACAATAAGTGAACATATCATTAGTGCAGATACAGAGTATCTACGCAGTTTCCTTGCATGCCTTGCAGAATCAAACTACTCCTCTGCAACTATGGCGCGTAAAATTGCCACTTTACGAAGTTTTTATAAATGGCTAGAGCGTAATAACTGCATTGAATCTAACCCTATGACGCTCATTCGAACTCCAAGACAAAAGAAACGTCTTCCAAAGGCGATTGACGTTGAACAAGTCGAGAAACTTCTTTCTGCACCAAACGATAAAACATTACTCGGCGCACGAGATCGTGCTATTTTAGAAACGTTGTACTCCACTGGCATTCGAGTCAGTGAACTGGTTGGAATCAACTTTGGTGATATTGATGAAACCGGCCAAGCAATTATTATTCGAGGCAAAGGCCGCAAAGAACGAATTGTGCCACTGGGAACACATGCCATGGCTGCAATTTCGCACTATATCTGTATTCTTGAAGGGAACAGTATTTCGAATGAAACCGACAGTCCCCTCTTTATTAACAAGCATAGCACCCGACTTTCAACTCGATCCGTACGTAGAAAAGTAAGCAAGTATCTTGAACAAGTTGGATTAGACCCAGCCATCAGCCCACACACACTGCGCCACAGTTTTGCTACTCACCTTTTAGATAATGGTGCTGATTTACGAAGCGTACAAGAGCTTCTTGGTCATCAGTCGCTTTCAACAACGCAGGTCTACACGCACTTGACAACGAAGCGAATGCGAGAGTCTTACGACGATGCGCATCCAAGAGCTGAAGCTGGTTAACTACGCCTTGCAACAATCATGGTAATGTCATCCGTCCGAGGTGCATCGCCACAGAATTCTAAAACTGCATCGACGATTGCATCGCAAATGTCCTCGACGGCTCTGGTACGGTTTTTTTGTATCACTTCGATGAGTCGAGGCTTGTCGTACATCTCACCCTTAGTATTACGCGCTTCCCAGATTCCATCTGTGCCAAGAACAATAACCGAGCCGTGAGCTATTGTTGCCGGGCCCTTTCCTGTGAATGCCCAGTTTTCATTGACACCAAGCGGTATATCATCGCCCTCAAATTCAGAGACTGATCCATCAACAGCAACAACAATCGCTGCATCGTGGCCTGCAGAAATCCAGCGAATTTCTGATGAGTCTGCCGACAACTCTAAGCAATAAAATGTCATAAACCAACCAAGTGGTGTGTCTTTAACCAGTGAGTTATTTACGTCATACAATCGTTGGACGGGGTCATCACCACACTTCACGCCTCCACGAAGAAGAGAGCGAGCTGTTGCCATCATGAGGGCTGCTGCAATGCCATGGCCTGTAACATCTCCAAGAACGAGCCGTAAGTTTTTATCATCATCTGTTGCCTGTATGAAGTCGTAGTAGTCTCCACCAGTTGCATCGCAATACATACACTTACCTGCAATATCCCAGCCTGCGAAGGTAGGGTTCTCGCCTGGCAATAAACATTGCTGTATCTGCTTTGCAACTTCTAGCGTTTCCTGCATTTCCAGACGCTCTTTAAGTTGGGGAACCATAGAATTGAAGTTACGAGTAAGTTCGCCAATTTCATCTTTACCGCTGTTTTTAACTGATACATCAAAATTGCCAAGAGAAATCGAAGTTGTTGCATTCGATAGTGCAACAATAGGCTTGCTTACTATTTTTGAAATGAAAAGAGCGACTAGAATAACTATTAGGATTATTGCTAATGCAACAGTGCTCATTGCTGATGCATGCCCGTTCATTTCTTTACGTATCAACTCTTCTTCTGAAATGGCCTCGGCTGCAATAACATTGTGAGGAACCCAGATAACCAACGCCCCAGCCATTCCACCAATTGGCGCATAGGCGGCCATCATGTCCACACCTTCGTTGTGTAAATCTAAGCAGCCGGATTGCCCTTTTTTGATTTCATCTACAAGAGTAGCAAACTCTGTACTTTCGTTGAATAAGAATGATGTTTCAGGAAGGTCGCTCCACTCTATCGAGCCATCTTCCATTGCTTGAGAAGCAATAACAGCGAGCTTGTTTCCTGCTGGGATAACAACTCGAATTGTTGCACTCTCGTTCCATTCTTCTGGAATATGAATCGCATGTAGAACATCGACAACAGAACGCTCGACGCCTGTGACTCCTAGAAAAGTTCCATTGCCATCTATAACAGGAGCAACCGATGCAA